>JALAGW010000245.1 GCA_022712235.1 Brevundimonas sp.
CCCCACGAAGTGGGGAGGAAAGAAGGTTCAGCGCTTCTTGCGCCGCATCGCCTCGCGCACGTCGCCCAGGGCCGGGCCGATCAGGAACCAGGGCTCGACGCAGTAGCGGGTGAACAGGCGTTTCGGGTCGGCGAACAGTCGAAACAGCCACTCGACGCCGAGCCGCCCCATCCAGCGGGGCGCGGCCTTCTGCACGCCTGCCTCATAGTCGAAGGCCGCGCCGACCGGCAGGATGACGGCGTCCGGCAGGGCGTCGATGTTGTCGGCGATCCACAGCTCCTGACGCGGCATGCCCATGCCGACGAAAAGGACGTTCGGCTGGAAGTCACGCACGGCGGACAGGACGGCGGCGTTCCCCGCCGATCCCGGCGTGGCGTCGAAATAGCCGGACAGACCCTTGATCACGGCCCCCGGATAACGCGCGGTCAGACGTTCGGCCGCCGTCGTCGCCACCCCGTCGGCCCCGCCGACATAGAGGACGCGCCAGCTCTTGCGGTCGGCCATGCTCCAGAACTGGTCGCGCCAGTCCAGATAGGTGCAGCGGTGGAAGGGCCGGCTGTGCAGGCCCCGCAGTCGGGTGAAATGGATCAGGGGGGTGGAATCCAGCTCGACCACGTCGGCCAGATCATAGAGCCGTCGCATCCCCGGCGTGCGCGGCAGCAGGTAGAGGCTGTGCAGGTTGTGGTTGGCGATGATGCTGCGCGCGCCCGCCTCGATGCAGCGCTCGACGTGCAGCAGGACCTCTTCGGGCCGCATCAGATCGACGGTCTCGCCCAGGATGCGGACGCGCTCCTCGGGCCGGCGCTTCTGCCGGAACGGGCGACGTTCACGCGCCCGGCGGTCGGGCGGGGCGACGGCGAGATCGACTCCGAGCGGTTCCTGATACATGGCTTGGTTCTAGACGCGGCGTCTCAACACGTGGTTTGCGGATGCGGTTAACGAAACACAGGATGCCACGATGACGCGAGCCCTGACGGTCCTGACGGCCGCTCTCGCCTTGTCCGCGACTACGGCGACGGCCCAGGATCACGCCCTGGTCCTGACCGGCGTGGGGCGGTTCGCCGTCTTCGCCGATGCGGCCTCTCCGACGCCGGACGGCGAAGGCGTGCGGATGCGCTCCCTGCAGGTCAGCGAGGAGGACATGGTCATCGGCGGCGTGGCCTATGCCGGCGGCTGGTCCTGGTGGCGGTTCGATTGCGTCGCCCAGACGGCGGATCGGCTCGACTTCGCCTCGCTGAAAGCCGACGGGACCGAGGGGCCGATCACGCCGGAGAAGGCCTCGCCCTATGCCATCGCGCCCGGCGGGGATGCGGCGGAACTGGCGGCGGTGGCCTGCAGTCACGAGCCGCGGACGGCGGATGCTCTCAGCACGGCCGACGCCGTGCGGATCGGGCGCGAGCGGATGAAGGAATGAGCTTCTTCTTCCTCGCGCCGTCATCCTCGGGCTTGACCCGAGGATCGGCTTGTCCGACTGCGCGACGTCAGCAAGCTCGAGCGCGACCCTAGCCTCGATCCTCGGGTCAAGCCCGAGGATGACGGCGTGAAATGAGGCGGGTTAGCGAACCTCGCCTGACGGCCAGCTGTTCCGATCCAGATCCACCCGATCCCTCGGCAGGGCCTGCGGGCATTCGTCCCGCATGAAGGCCAACATCTTTTCACGCACCTCGCAGCGCAGGTCGAAGGCCACGGAGGCGTTCCTGGCGCTGGTCAGACAGCGGACCTGGGCCACGCGGTCGGTGATGTCGGTCACCTGCAAGGACACCACGTCGCCGTCCCACAGGGGCGAGGCGTGGGCGATGGCCTCCAGCTTGACCCGCAGCCGGTCGATCGGCGCCTCGTAGTCCACATAGAGGAAGGCGACGCCGATCAGGCGGCTGTCGTCGCGGGTCCAGTTCTGGAACGGCTTCTGGATGAAGTAGGTCAGCGGCAGGACCATGCGCCGCCAGTCCCACAGCTTGACCACGACATAGGTCGAGGTGATCTCTTCCACCCGGCCCCATTCGCCCTCGACGATGACGGCGTCGTCCAGACGGATCGGCTGAGCCGTGGCGATCTGGATGCCGGCGATCAGATTGGTCAGGAAGGGCTGCAGCGCCAGACCGGCGACGATGCCCACCACCCCGGCCGAGGCCAGCAAGGACAGACCCCACTGACGCACACCCGGAATGGTCATCAAGGCCAGCCCCAGGGTGATCAGCCCGATGAGGATGGCCGCCACCCGCTGCAGGATGCGCGTCTGGGTGACGTGCTTGCGGGCCAGGAGGTTGTCCTCCGTGTCCATGTTGAACTTCTTGAGGTGGACGACGGCCCCCATGTCCACGGCCCCGGCGATCATCCAGCCGCACACCAGGATGAAGCCGAACAGTAAGGTGCGCCGGATCAGCAGCGACGGCTCGGGGTCCAGCGGCGACACCGTCACCGCCAGGGCCAGGGCGATGATCATGACGGCGATGCGGACCTTGAGCCGGGCGCGGCCCAGCATGCCCTTCCAGAAGACGTCGCGATTGCGCACCGCCAGCTTCAACAGGGCGAAGACCACCTGGTTGGCCGCCCAGCCGATGAAGACGAAGACGACGGTGATGATGGTGATCACGGCCCATTCCGGCAGCCAGTAGAACTGGTTCCACAGGGCGAAGACGTTGTTGGTCAGATCGACGACAAACTGAGGCATGGCCGCAGCCTAGCCAGCTTCGCCGCGCGACCCAAGGCCATGCGGCGCTTCAGCGCGCCGCCGCTTCCACCAGATCGGCCAGACGGGCGGCCGCGTCGGGAATGGCGACTGAACGCGCGGCGGCGGACATGGCGGCCAGCTCCGCCGGGTCCGACAGGACCTCGGACAGGACGGCGATCAGGCTGTCGACCGTCACATCGTCCTCGGCGATGACGCGGGCGGCGCCGGCCTCGGACAGGGCGCGGGCGTTCAGGGTCTGGTGGTCGTCCATGGCGATCTTCAACGGGATCAGGACGGACGGCAGAGCCGCCACCGCCAGCTCCGAACAGGTCGAGGCGCCGGCGCGGCCGATGACCAGATGAGCCTTGGACAGGCGATCGGCCATGTCGCGGAAGAAGGGGGCGACCTCGGCGTCGATGCCCGCCTCCAGATAGATCTGGCGAGCGCTTTCCAGAGTTTCAGGCCGCGACTGTTGCTGCACCTTCAGGCGGCTGCGGATCGCCTCGGGCAGGGCCGCCAGGGCGCGGGGCGCGGTCTCGGACAGGATGCGGGCGCCCTGACTGCCGCCAGTCACCAGGACATGGATGGGACCGTCGCCTTCGGGCGTGACATAGGCGCGGTCGAACAGGGCGCGGATGTCGGGGCGGACCGGGTTGCCGACGACCTGGGCGCGGGCCTTCACCGCCTCGGGCGCGCGGCCCAGGGTCGGAAAGGCCGAGGCCACGCCGCCGACGCGCGGGGCCAGCATCCGGTTGGTGCGGCCCAGCACCGCGTTCTGTTCGTGGATCAGGGTCGGGCGCTTTTGCAGGATGGCGGCGACCAGAGCGGGGGCCGACGGATAGCCGCCGAAGCCGACGACCACGTCGGCGCCGGTGCGGTCAAAGGCCGACTTGGCCTGGCCCACGCCACGCCAGATCGCCAGACCGGCCTTCAGCAGGCCGACGGGGCCCTGGCCGGTGGCGGCGTCCAGCGCCAGACGCTCCTCGGCGGGAAAGGCGTGGGCGTATTGCTCGCCGCGCGCATCGGTGGCCAGGACCACGCGCCCGCCGCGCGCGGCGAGTTCGCGAGCCAGCGCCTCGGCGGGGAACATGTGACCGCCAGTGCCTCCGGCGGCGACGACGCAGACCTTGTTCATGACGATACTCTCTTACGGCAGCAGGCGACGACGCGGCGGGGAGATGTTGGAGCCTGGTTCATAGGCGCCCGGACGACGCCGGGTCAGGGCCAGGGCGAACCCCATGGTCAGGCCCATGGCCATCATCGACGAGCCGCCGTAGCTGATGAAGGGCAGGGTCATGCCCTTGGTCGGGATCAGGTTCAGGTTCACCGCCACATTGATGCAGGCCTGCAGCCCGATCAGCATGAAGAGGCCCGCCGCCGCCGTCTGCTCGAACGGGTCGTTCAGCTTCATGGCCTTCCTCATCCCGCGAATGACGATGAAGGCGTAGAGGCCGATCAGGATCAGCGACAGGACCAGGCCGAACTCCTCGGCGCCGACCGAATAGATGAAGTCGGTGTGCAGGTCAGGCACGTGGCGCTTCATCACGCCTTCGCCGATGCCCCGCCCGACCAGGCCCCCGGCGCGAATGGCCTCGGAGGCGCGGTCGATCTGATGGGTGTCGGTCGTCTCGGGCGACAGGAAGCGGCTGAGGCGGTCGCGCATGTGGCTGAAGGTGAAATACAGCGACACCACCCCGCCCGCGCCCATGGCGGCGATGACGGCCACCCATTTCAACGGCACCCCGGCCATGAAGAAGACGGCCATGAAGGTGGTGGTGATCAACAGGGTCTGGCCGATGTCCGGCTGGATCAGCAGCAGGCCGACGGTCAGGGCCCAGAAGCCGAAGGCGATGCTGACGCCGGGGACGCCCTGCCCCTTCTGCGCCTCGGCGAACATCCAGGCGGCGAAGACGATCAGGCCGGGCTTGGCGAACTCGGAAGGTTGAAGACTGAACGGGCCGAGGTTCACCCAGCGCGCGGCGCCCTTCACCGTGTCGCCGATGAAGGGCAGAGCCGCCATGACCACGATGGCCCCGAACAGGGCCAGGACCGCGATCCGCCGCACCCCGCGCGGCGACAGCAGGGAGGTGGTCAGCATCAGGGTCGTGCCCATGCTGGCCCAGACGATCATCCGCCATGAATAGTGGAAGGGATCGGTGATGGATTCATCGGCCAGAATGGCCGCCGGGCTGGAGGCGAAGCTGAGCGACACGCCCAGCGCCACCAGCGTCAAAGCCGCGCCCAGCAGGCCGCGATCCACGGTCCAGAACCAGCGCGCGATCAGGCTCTGATCGTTGCGCGAGAAGGGATGGCTGTAGCTGCCGTGGCTCATGCGGCGGGCTCCGCTTTCGCGCCCAGCGCCAGGACGGCGGCGCGGAAGGCTTCGCCCCGCACCTCGAAATCAGGGAACTGGTCGAAGCTGGCGCAGGCGGGCGACAGCAGGACGACCTGCTCGCCTCCGGCTTTCGCGGCGTCGGCGGCGGCCAGTTCGACGGCGCGCTCCATCGTATGCGCCACGACGTGCGGGGTGTCGGCCAGGGTGACGGAGAAGGCGTCGGCGGCCTCGCCGATCAGATAGGCCTTGGTCACGCGGGGGAAGAGGTCGCGCAAGGATTCGATGCCGCCCTCCTTGGCCTTGCCGCCGGCGATCCAGAAGACGGACGGGTAAGAGGCCAGGGCCTGGCGCGCGGCGTCGGCGTTGGTGCCCTTGGAGTCGTTGATGAAGCGGATGGGGCCGAGGCGGCCCACGGCCTCCATGCGGTGCGCCAGACCGGGGAAGGTCAGCAGACCCTCGACCGCCGCCCCGTGCGACACGCCCAGGGCGCGTGCGGCGGCATAGGCGAAGGCGGCGTTCTGGGCGTTGTGACGGCCGGGGAGAGAGCGGGCGGCGGCGAGGTCGGCGACAGGCTGGCCGTTGGCGGTCAGCAGGCCGGGGGATGCTTCCATGCCGTCATTCCGGGGCGGCGCAGCCGAACCCGGAACCCAGGCCTCGACGACAGGCTCAACCGCCTGGGTCCCGGGTTCCAGACGCTTCGCGTCCGGCCCCGGGATGACGGAGGTGGCGATAGCGCAGACCCGATGCCCCTTTGCCCGCAGGTCGCTTGCGATCCCCTGCCCCCAGGCCTCGTCGACGCCGACAAGCGCCAGCGCGTTAGCGCCCTGCGCCTGGAAGATGCGACGCTTGGCGGCGACATAGCCTTCCATGCCGCCGTGGCGGTCCAGATGGTCGGGGCTGATGTTGGTCAGGATGGCCACGTCGGGCGCGAAGCTGGTGGTCAGGTCCAGCTGATAGGACGAGACCTCGATGACATAGACGGCGTCGAGCGTCGGGGCTGGCAGGGCCAGGACCCCGATGCCGATATTGCCGCCGATGTGGACCGTCAGCCCCGCCGACTTCAACACCCAGCCGATCAGGGCTGTGGTCGTCGACTTGCCGTTTGTGCCGGTGATGGCCACGACGCGCGGGCGCTGGCCCTCAGGCAGGGCGTGAAGGGCGCGGGCGAACAGCTCGACGTCGCCGATGACCGGCACGCCCGCCGCATGGGCGCGCTCGACGGTCCAGTGCGGCTTGGGATGGGTCAGGGGCGCGCCCGGCGACAGGACCAGGGCGGCGAAACCCGACCAGTCGGAGCGGGTCAGGTCCTCGACCATGAAGCCCTCGGCCTCGGCCTGCATCCGGCCCGAGACGCCGTCGTCCCACAGGATCGGGATCGCCCCGCCCGCCTGAAGCGCGCGCGCCGCCGTGATCCCGGACCGGCCCAGGCCGAAGACCGCGACACGACGTCCCTCGAAACCCGGAACCGGGATCATAGCCTTAGCGCAGCTTCAGCGTGGCCAGACCGAGCAGCGCCAGCATGGCGGCGACGATCCAGAAACGGATGACGACGGTGGATTCCGGCCAGCCCATCTTCTCGAAGTGGTGGTGGATGGGCGCCATCAGGAAGATGCGCTTGCCGGTCAGCTTGAAGTAGCCGACCTGGATCATGACCGAGGCCGCCTCGACCACGAACAGGCCGCCGACGATGCCCAGCACCAGTTCGTGCTTGGTGGCGACGGCGATCGAACCGAGCGCGCCGCCGAGGGCCAGCGAGCCGGTGTCGCCCATGAAGATCTTGGCCGGGGGAGCGTTGTACCAGAGGAAGCCCATGCCCCCGCCGATCATGGCGGCGCAGAAGATGGCCAGCTCGCCCGCGCCGGGCACGTGGTGGACCTGCAGATAGTCCGCGAACAGGAAGTTGCCGACCAGATAGGAGATGATGCCGAAGGCGCCCGCCGCCATCATCACCGGCACGATGGCCAGGCCGTCCAGACCGTCGGTCAGGTTCACCGCGTTGGAGAAGCCGATGATGGTGAAGGCGGCGAAAGCCACATAGAACCAGCCGATATTCAGCAGGATGGCCTTCAGGAAGGGGAAGGCGATCGAGGTCTCAAGACCCGGCGAGGTCGGGGAATAGGTCATCCAGACCACGGTCAGCACGCCCGCGATCACGGCCACGACGGCCTGGGCCGCCAGCTTCTGTTTGGACGTCAGCCCGGCCGAGGTCTGCTTGGTCACCTTGGCGTAGTCGTCGATGAAGCCCAGCACGCCGAAGGCCGCCGTCACGCCCGAGACGATCCAGATATAGGGGTTGGTCAGGTCGCCCCACAGCAGGACGGCCACGCCGATGCCCGCCAGGATCATCAGCCCGCCCATGGTGGGGGTGCCGACCTTGGACAGGTGCGAGACCGGACCGTCGTCGCGGATCGGCTGGCCCCGCCCCTGCTTGGCGCGGATCCAGTTGATGAAGCGGCTGCCCATGGCGACCGCCACGATCATGGCCGTGGCCATGGCCAGGGCCACGCGCACCGTCTGATACTGGATCAGGTGCAGCAGCGGATATTCCTGCGCGATGTCCGCGTAATAGAGATAAAGCAGGTAGAACATCAGGCAGGCTTCCCTTGGGCCTCGGCGGCGACGCGCGCCTCTTGTTCGGCAGCGCCGAGTTTTGCAAGCGCGGCCGCGACCAGAGCGGCCCGCGACCCGTTCGATCCCTTGACCATGACCACGTCGCCGGGCTGGACCAGACTGGCGGCCTCGGCGGCCAATTCGGCGGCGGTTTCACGCCACTGGCCCCGCTGCGACGGCGGCAGGATGTCGTAAAGCTGGCGCATCTGCGGTCCGGCGGCATGAACCAGATCCAGACCCGCCGCCTCGATGGCCGGGGCCAGCCCCTCGTGCAAAGCGCGGCTGTGGTTGCCCAGTTCCAGCATGTCGCTCAGGACGACGACGCGGCGACCGCCCTGCCCGACCGGCTTGGCGCCCAGGCTGACGAAGCCCGCCTTCATCGACAGGGGATTGGCGTTGTAGCTCTCGTCGATCAGGGTGAAGGCCCCGCCGGGGATGGCGACCGTCTGCATCTGGCCGCGTCCGGCCAGAGGCTGGAAGCCAGCCAAGGCCTGCAAGGCGGTGTCCAGCGACACGTCCAGAGCCTGCAGCATCAGGATGACGCACAGGCTGTTCAGGCCCCAGTGCACGCCCGACTGGGCCAGACGATATTCGATCCGCCGTCCGTCCAGTTCGGCCGTGACCGTCGCGCCTTCACTGTCGGGCGTGAAGTCTAGCAGGCGGGCGTCGCAGCCCGCGTCGTGTCCGAAGGTGCGCAACGTCGCCCCGGCGTCCAGCGCGCCCTGGCGCACGATGGCGGCATGGGCGTCGGCGGCGTTGACCACGGCCACGCCGCCGGGAACCAGACCCTGGAAAATGGCGGCCTTCTCGCGCGCCACACCCGCCTCGCCGTCGGCGAAGGCCTCGATGTGGACCGGGCCGACCGTGGTGACGCAGGCGGCGTGGGGGCGGACGAAGGCCGACAGCGGCCCGATCTCGCCCGGATGGTTCATGCCGATCTCGAACACGGCGCGGTCGGTGCCGTGCGGCATCCGCGCCAGCGTCAGCGGCACGCCGATGTGGTTGTTGTAGCTCTTGATCGAGGCGTGGCTGGAGCCGGCCAGATCGAGGCCCGCCTTGATCGCCTGGGTCACGCTGGTCTTGCCGACGCTGCCGGTGACAGCGCCACGCAGACGAGCGCGGTCGCGGGCGGCTACGCCCATGGCCTCCAGCCCCTTCAGGGTGTCGGGCACCAGAACATAGGGCCCGCCCTCGACCGGGCGGTCGACCCGGGCGACGGTGGCCCCGG
>JALAGW010000246.1 GCA_022712235.1 Brevundimonas sp.
AGCTTGATTTCCGCGCCGGATTCCGCTTTGGCAGCGCGCCGGGCCGTTCGCGCATCCGCGCGCCCGCCGGGCCGCCGTTGATCGGCGTCGCCCCTCATTCAGAGTTTCAAGGAAGACCGCCTCTACGCATGCGAGACCTCAAACAAACCGGCTTCAACGACCGCATCTCCGCTCAACAGGACGCCAAGAAGGCCCTGCTGGCCAAGTTCAAGCCCAAGCCGACGGTCCAGGATCCCGAGTTCGAGAAGCTGGCCGAGAAGCGCGCCGCCGAGAAGGAAGCACAGCGTCAGCAGTTCGAGCTGGAAAAGGCCGAGGTGCGTCGCCTGAAGGCCGAGAAGGAAGCCGCTCGCCTGGCCGCCGAAATGGCCGCCCAGGACGAGGTCGACGCCGCCAAGCGCGCCGCCCGCAAGGAGCGCAAGCAGCTGACCAAGGAAGAGCAGAAGGCCGCGCGCGACGCCCGCTACGCCGCGCGCAAGGCGCGTCAGCGCTAAGACGGACGGATCGGCAGGGGCGGTGCAACGCCCCTGCGGCTGCAGCGTTACAGGGGCGAAGTTTCCGGCCTTGACCGGGCGCGACCCCTTGGATCGCGGCCCGGATTTCCTAACTGCAAGGCTGGATATTCACACAGCGACGCAAACAGGAGCCGCCATGACCGCCGCCATCGACACCGGCCTGAAACCCAAGGAACGCGACGAGGTCGCCCGCGAGCTGTCCAAGGTCCTCGCCGACAGCTTCGCCGTCTATCAGAAGACGCACGGCTATCACTGGAACGTCCGCGGGCCGGAGTTCTTCAGCCTGCACAAGCTGCTGGAGCAGCAATACAACGAGATCTGGGCCGCGCTGGACGACATCGCCGAGCGCATCCGCGCCCTGGGCGAACTGGCGCCGCAGAGCGCCTCGGCCTTCGCCAACCTGACCTCGATCAAGGACGGCGACCCCGAGAAGGACGCCGGCGAGATGCTTCGGGAGTTGATCAAGGATCACGGGGTGCTGATCGCCACGGCCCGCGCCGCCCTGGACGCCGCCGACGAGGTGGGCGACGAGGCCAGCGTCGATCTGATGACCCAGCGTCTGGCCGCCCATGAAAAGGCCGCCTGGATGCTGCGGTCCAGCCTGGGCGACCGCTAGATCGTCAGTTCTCCTCACGGAACAGTAATCTTCGGGCCTGAAAAGCGCCGGATTGAGCGGTCACTCAGATCGCCTTCCGGCGCTCGCCAGCGCCGCACATGGGATGCTGGATGCTGAAAGGCCGCCTGCCGCAGCTGAAGACGACCGGACGCCAGGCCCTCGCCATGGCGCCCATGGCCGTGGCCGTCAGTCTAGCGGTCATGGGGGTGGCCATGTCGGCCAGCTCCAGCCCGCGCCCCGACATCCACCGCACCGCCGAGGCCGTGGCCCGCGCCACCGGCGGGGACCTGACGTCGCGCGGATTGCAACTGGTCATGGCGCGACTGGACGCGGGGCAACTGGCCGTGGCCCGCCGCTTCGATCCCGCGCTGAACCTGCCTGAGCTCTATGATCTGACGCCGGGGTGGGAGAGCCTGAGCCTGGGGGGCAAGCCGTCGCTGGACGCAGGCGTTTCGGGCGTCGCCGCCCAGCAGTTGAACGCGGCCATGCCCAATGCTTTCGGCGCCCTGCAACCGGCCAGACCCTTTGACCTGCGTCCCGCCACCGAGGCCGACCGCAAGCGCGCCCTGCGCTGCCTGACCCAGGCCGTTTATTACGAGGCGGCGCTGGAGCCGACCGAGGGGCAGGAGGGCGTGGCCCAGGTCGTGCTGAACCGGGTGCGCGATCCCAACTATCCGGCGACGGTCTGCGGCGTCGTCTATCAGGGCGCCGAGCGGACCACGGGCTGCCAGTTCAGCTTCACCTGCGACGGGGCGCTGAGCCGCCCCCCCATCGCCTGGGCCTGGACCCGCGCCACCCGCGTGGCCGAACGCGCCCTGGCCGGCCATGTGGCGACGCGGGTGGGCACGGCGACCCATTATCACGCCGACTACGTCCATCCCTGGTGGTCGCCGACCCTGGCCAAGATCACCCAGGTCGGGGCGCATATCTTCTATCGCTGGAAGGGCGCGCCGGGCGAAAGCGCCGCCTTCGTCCAGAAATCGGTGGGCCGCGAGCCGGTGATCGACGAGGCGCGCTTCGCCCGGCCTCGGGTCCTGCTGGCCACCGCCGCCGACAGCGTCGAGGAGGCCCTGGCCGGCGCCGCGCCGAACCAGTTGCGCACGGTCGAGATCGACGGCCAGACCCGCGTCGTCGGCGTCGCCAGCCTGGGCGGCCGTCGCCAGGCCAGCAAGGACGAGATCGCCGCTATCAACGAGCGGCTGAAGGCCTATGAGGCCGGTCCGACGCCGAGCGTGACCGTCGCGCCGCCCCCGCCCGGCGTCACAGCCATGACTGTCGAGGAAGTCGGCAAGCCGAACGGGTGACTCGACGGCGAGCTAGAGCTCATCCAGTCGATAGGGGCGTCGCTCGGCCCGAAAGACCACGACGCCGTCGTAGTGTCGATCCCAGTTCGCCGTCACGGGCTGATGGTCGTCGAATGCGCTTCCCGGCAGTCTTCCCTGAAGCTGGAGCCACGACGAGGGCCGGAAGGCGGCGTCGGCTTTTGTCTCGGCGTGGATCAGGGCTCTGGCTTCCAGTGATCCCTCGGCGGCTGGGGCAATGTCGCGCGACTTGCCGGCGTCGAACCGGAAGCTGCCTTCCACGGCTGAAAACCCCAGCGCATAGGCCCTGGCGCCATAGCGTTCGTGCACATGGGCGCCGAAGTTCCGAGAGCCCGCAAATGGACCGCCAGGGACTGGCTCACGTGCGATATGGCCGTTGGCCGCCCAGACAATGACCTTGGGTGCGGCACCCCCGGCGCTTGCCGTCATGGCTTCCAGGTTCTGAAACATGGAGGCGTCCCGCGCCGGGAGGCGATCAGCCGGCGGGGTGAAGTCGCGGGCGAGGGCTCGCCTGTAGTTCGCGACGAGGGTCAGCATATCGGCGCGATCCGCCGCTGCTTCAATCGGCAAGGCGGCTTCCACCTCGGCCAGGCATTGGAGGAGGTCGCTCCTGACAGCCTCGGTATAGGGCTCGGCGGAAGAGTAGGCCGACCATATTCGCCGCTTCAACTCGCGCCCGCATGTCTCCCGTCGGTCGCTCTCCAGGTAGCCGGCCATTTCCAGCGGCATGGCCTCCAGCGAATAGAAGCTGCCACGGCTGCCGAGTTGATCATCAAGCCCGGCGAGGGTGATGCGCCTTGCATTCACTTCGTCGCGGAGGAAGTCGATAAGCGGCTGAATCTCCGCATTCTGGTTCCAGATTCCGCCGATGGCGGCCTTCACCATGTCATGGGTCACAGGCTCGCCACGACGCGCCTGACGCTGGATCGCGACGAAATCATATCGCCCGCTCTCGAACATCACGACGTTGAAACCGCACCGGTTAACCAGTTGCTGGACCAGATCCGATTTGAAGGCGGCGGTCCGACCGTCGCCGTGAAAGCCGTTCTCCCCGATCATGACGATCTGGCGATCGCAAAGATCGCCTACGGCGTCGGCCAGCGCCGACGCTTCTTGCGACTGCTCGTTGGAGCGGACGACGGCATACTCCGCGAGGCTGGGTTCCGCCGAGGCCTCTGGCGTTCCCATGACGATAGAGGCGACGATCCCGAGCGTGACGCGCCAGAACATGGTTCCTCCCCAGCTTTGCGTTGTGAGCAGAGAGCCTACACGACCTCAGCTTGATGTCGATTGAGCGGGAAACCTCTCCGGGGCGGCGAGGGGTGGACTTCGGCGACCCTGCAAGAGACGGACAAGCCTTGACCAACCGCGGTCTCGACCCAAAGTCTCAAGCTCGAGCGCATGGGCGTCTTGTGGGGATGCAGATGGTCACAATCGTTGCGTTGGCGGTGGTCTTGCTGGTCGCCTTTCCCACGACCGGCATAGGGCGGCGCCTGCGCGAGGTTCTGGTGGATCAGACCGCGCGACGTCTTAACGGGATCACGCCCGGACGCTTTGCCTTCTATGCGGCCTTGGGCGCGGCGGGCCTGATTCTGTTCGGCCTGTTCGAGGCCGAAGGCCTGCGTCTGTTCAGTTTGTTCACGCCCGAACTGATCCTGTGGTTCGGGATGTTCGATGTGGCGCTGTTCCTGGACATCTTCATTCTCGCCGCCGCCCTTGGCGCCACCGCTCGGTTTCGGGCCATAGGCGGCGCCCTGGTCCAAGGGGCCCGACAGCTCCGAGTGTCGTTGCGCCCTCGGCCTGCATCCAGATCTCGGGCGACCAAGCCTCGCCCTGCACGCATCGACAAGGCAGGATCGATAGAGCCTGACCCAGGCCGAATGGCTTTCGCCTGACGCCGCAAGCCCTCCTGCCCGAAAAGTGGGAAAATGGTGCCTTGGCTCCTACCAGGCGCCGATCTTCTCGGCTTCCTTGTGGCTGATGGGGTTGTGGGCGGCCTTGTGGTCTTCCTCGGCGAGGAAGCGGGCGGCTTCCAACGCGGCCATGCAGCCCATGCCGGCGGCGGTGACGGCCTGGCGATAGACGTCGTCGGTGACGTCGCCGGCGGCGTAGACGCCCTCGATGGCGGTCGAGGCCGTGCCCGGCTTGACCCGCAGATAGCCGCCCGAGTTGATCTCCAGCTGACCGGCGAACAGTTCCGACGACGGGGCGTGGCCGATGGCGATGAAGACGCCGTCTGCGGGGATTTCCGACAGGTCGCCGGTCTTGACGTTCTTGAGGCGCACGCCGGTGACGTTCCGGGCCACGCCGTCGACGACGCCGAGGATTTCATCGACCGTCACGTCCCAGATCACCTTGATCTTGGGGTGGGCGAACAGGCGGTCCTGCAGGATCTTCTCGGCGCGGAACTCATTCTTGCGGTGGATGACCGTGACCTTCTCGGCGAAGTTGGTCAGGAACAGGGCCTCCTCCACGGCCGTGTTGCCGCCGCCGACGACCACGACCTGCTTGCCGCGATAGAAGAAGCCGTCGCAGGTGGCGCAGGCGGAGACGCCGAAGCCCTGATATTCAGCTTCGCTGTCCAGACCCAGCCACTTGGCCTGGGCGCCGGTCGAGATGACCACGGTTTCGGCCAGCAGTTCCGCGCCCGAGTCCAGCGTCAGGCGGAAGGGGCGCTGCGACAGGTCGGCCTTGACGACAATGTCGTGGATGACCTCGGTCCCGACGTGCAGGGCCTGGGCCTGCATCTGCTCCATCAGCCAGGGACCCTGGATGGTCTCGGCGAAGCCGGGATAGTTCTCGACATCCGTGGTGATGGTCAGTTGGCCGCCGGGCTGCAGGCCGGCGATGACCACCGGGTTCAGCGAGGCGCGGGCGGCGTAGATGGCGGCGGTCCAGCCGGCGGGACCGGAACCGATGACGGCGAGGCGGACAGTACGAGCTTGGGTCATGCGCCTATTTAGGCGCTGATTCCCCGATGCGCGATGCTAGGATGTGGTTTCGAGCGAGGGGAATGAAGATGAAGAAGGGCGCGAACGTCGCCTTCCTGCCGGTCGGCATGGGCCTGGGGATCGCCCTCGGCGCGGCCCTGGGCGCGGCGACAGGCGATCTGGCGCTGTGGCTGTCGCTGGGCGTGGCCATCGGATCGGGTCTGGGCGTCGCGCTCATGGGTCTCGCGGGCGCGGCGGCCCAGGCCAAGGCGGACGGCGGGGATACGGTTCCTGTCTCCGACGGCGGCGCCTCCAGCGCCTGCATCGGCGGAACC
>JALAGW010000247.1 GCA_022712235.1 Brevundimonas sp.
ACACCGCCGTGAACCAGATGGATCAGGTGACGCAGCTGAATGCGGCCATGGTCGAGCAGTCGACCGCCGCCAGCCATTCGCTGTCGCAGGAGGCCGACGTCCTGGTCGCCTCGGTGTCGCGCTTCCGCACCGGTCAGGCCGTTGCGCCAGCCGCGGCTCGCAAACCGGCGCCGGTCGCGCCCGCTCCGGCCGCTTCGACCCCCGCCGCCCCGGCCCGCACGCCGCAGCCGGTGGCCCAGACCGTCGCCGCTCTGAAAACCCTTGGCCACGGCGGCGCAGCCCTCAAGCCGCAGCCTGTTGAAGACGGCTGGGAGGAGTTCTGATGTCGGCTCTTGTCGCCCTGCCGGCGGTGCTTGATCTGCGCGCCGCCGAACCCCTGAAAGAACAACTTCTGGCTGTTCGCGGCCAGGCGACGACCCTGGACGCCTCGGCCGTTGAGCGGTTGGGCGGCCTGTGTCTTCAGGTTCTGCTGTCGGCGCTCCAGACCTGGCGTCTGGATGGAAAGTCTTTGAGCTTCGTCAATGTTTCCGAGCCTATGATCGCGCAATGGAGCGCTCTCGGGGCCTCCGCCTCTGATCTCGCTATACAAGGCGAAGTTGCATGACCAAGACTGTTCTGACCGTTGATGACTCGCGCACCATGCGCGACATGCTGATGCTGGCGTTGAAGGACGCCGGCTATCGCGTGGTTCAGGCCGAGGACGGCGTCCATGGCCTGGAGGTGCTCCAGGCCGAGCGCCCGGACATCGTCATCACCGACATCAACATGCCCCGCATGGACGGCTTCGGCTTCATCGAGGGCATGCGCGCCGACCCCGACCACAAGGCCACGCCGGTCCTGGTCCTGACCACCGAGAGCGACGCCGCCAAGAAGCAGCGCGCCCGCGAGGCCGGGGCCACGGGCTGGATCGTCAAACCCTTCGACCCGGCCAAGTTGGTCGACGCCGTCCGTCGCGTCGCGGCCTGAGGACACCCAGATGAGCGACGATCCGTTCGAGGCCATCAAGGTCACCTTCTTCCAGGAGTGCAGCGAACTGCTGGGCGATCTGGAAGCCAATCTGCTGGCGCTGGAGACCGGCCAGGGCGACATCGAGACGATCAACGCCGTCTTCCGCGCCGTCCACTCGGTCAAGGGCGGGGCAGGGGCCTTTGGTCTGGAAGATCTGGTTCGCTTCGCCCATGTCTTCGAGACCCTGATGGACGAGCTGCGTTCGGGCCGCAAGGAATGCGACGGCGTCACCGTCAAGACCCTGCTGCGCGCCTCGGACGTCCTGGCCGACCATATCGCCGCCGCGCAGGGGACCGGCGCGCCGGTGGACGCCGCGCGCTCGGCCGGCTTGGTGGCTGAGCTGGAGGTCCTGACCCACGGCGTCGCCGCCCCGGTCGTCTCGACCCCGGTCGCGGCTGTCGTCGACGAAGACGATTTCGGCTTCACGCCCCTGACTCTGGACCTGGCCGATTTCGGCGCTCCCGCCGATCTGCCTTCGCTGGATCTGCCGCCGCTCGACCTGCCTGACCTGGCCGCGCCCTCGGCCGCCGCTCCGACCGCCGGCTGGCGCATCGTCTTCCGTCCGCATCCGCGCCTCTACGCCAGCGCCAACGACGTCAGCCTGCTGCTGCGCGAGCTGGCGCGCCTGGGTCCGACCTCGGTCGAGCTGGACGACAGCGGCCTGCCCATGCTGGACGCCCTGGACGTCGAAGACGCCCATCTGATCTGGACCATCACGCTTTCGGGCGACGCGTCCGAGGCCGCCGTGCGCGACGTCTTCGACTTCGTCGAGATGGACTGCGACCTGAGCATCACCCCCCTGGGCGAAGCCGCGCCCTCGGTCGAGGCCGGCCTGCCGCCGCTGCCGGTTCTGGAGGCCGCGCCCGCCGAGCCCGAGTTCGACATCGCCGCCCTGCTGGCCAAGGCCTCCGCACCGGTCGAGGCGCCCGCGCCGGTCGTCGCCCCCGTTGCGGTCCCCGCTCCGACCCCCGTCGCCGGGGCGCCCAAGCCGGTCGCACCGGTCGCACCTGCAGCCCCGGCCCCGGCCGCCGCGCCTGCGGCCCCCGCCGCCGTCGCTCCGGTGACCATCCGCGTCGACCTGGACCGGGTGGACCGCCTGATCAACGTGGTCGGCGAGCTGGTCATCCAGCAGGCCATGCTGGCCCAACGCGTCATGGAGAGCGGCCTGGCCCGATCGTCGGACATCGCCTTGGGTCTGGAGGACCTGGAGCTGCTGACGCGCGACATCCAGGACAGCGTCATGGCCATTCGCGCCCAGCCGGTGAAGTCGGTGTTCCAGCGCATGCCGCGTCTGGTCCGGGAAGTCGCCGACATGACCGGCAAGCGGGTCCGTCTGGTCACCTCGGGGGAGGACACCGAGGTCGACAAGACCGTGGTCGAGCGTCTGGCCGAACCCATCACCCACATGCTGCGCAACGCCATCGACCACGGGCTGGAAAGCCCGGAGGAGCGTGAGGCCGCCGGCAAGCCCGCCGAGGGCACGGTGCGTCTGGCCGCCCTGCACCGTTCGGGGCGCATCGTCATCGAGATCGCCGACGACGGGAAGGGCATCAACCGTCCCCGCGTGCGCGGCATCGCCGTGGATCGCGGCCTGATCGCCGAGGACGCCGTCCTGACCGACGACGAGGTCGACAACCTGATCTTCCTGCCGGGCTTCTCGACCGCCGAGACCGTCACCGACGTCTCGGGCAGGGGCGTCGGCATGGACGTGGTCAAGCGCTCGATCCAGGCCCTGGGCGGTCGCATCTCGATCAGTTCGGTTCCGGGCAAGGGCTCGACCTTCACCCTCAGCCTGCCGCTGACCCTGGCCGTGCTGGACGGCATGGTGGTGGCCGCCGCCGAACAGACCCTGGTCGCGCCCCTGTCGGCCATCGTCGAGAGCCTGACCCCGCGCGTCGAGGATATCCATTACGTCGGCGGCCATGACGCCGTCATCCGCTTCCGCGAGGAGTTCGTGCCCCTGGTGGATGTGGGCCGGGTCATGGGCTTCCGCGACGACGCCACGCCCCTGTCGGGCGGGGTGGTCATGATCGTCGAGACCGAGGCCGGCTCGCGCGCCGCCCTGCTGGTGGACGCCATCAACGGCCAGCGCCAGGTCGTCATCAAGAGCCTGGAAACCCACTATCGCCACGTCGACGGCGTCTCCGCCGCGACCATCCTGGGCGACGGCAGCGTCGCCCTGATCCTCGACATCGACGCCCTGGTCATCGCCGGGCGTCGCAAACCCAATCGTCCTGAACTGAAGATGGCGAGCTGAGACCCATGACCGAAGTCACCTCCAACGTCGCCGGCGCCGACCGCGAACTGATCGCCTTCCGCATCGGCGAGCAGGAGTTCTGCGTCGACATCATGAATGTCCGCGAGATCCGCGGCTGGACCCCCGCGACCCCGCTGCCGCGCTCGCCGTCCTATATGAAGGGCGTCATCAACCTGCGCGGCATCGTCCTGCCGATCATCGACCTGGGCGCCCGTTTCGGTCTGGCCACGACCGAGCCCACCGCCCGTCACGTCATCATGGTGGCCCATATCGGCAACCGTCTGGTCGGCTTGCTGGTCGATGCGGTGTCGGACATCGTGCAACTGACGGACTCGACCATCCAGCCGACGCCCGACGTCGCCAGCGACCACGTGAAGACCTTCGTCCAGGGCATCTTCGCCGTCGAGGGCGGCCGCATGATCAGCCTGATCGATCTGGAGCACGTCCTGCCGGCCGAAAGCGAAGCCGAAGCCGCATGACCACCGCCTCCGGGCGGGCGTCCCTGGTCGAAGGCGAGTTCGTCTTCACCGCCGAGGATTTCCGCCACATCGCCCAGACCCTGCACGCCCACGCCGGCATCGCCCTGAGCGAGGGTAAGGCCGCCCTGGTCTATTCGCGCCTGGCCAAGCGCCTGCGTCTGCTGGGCCTGCGCAGCTTCCGCGACTACTGCGCCCTGATCGAGGGTGTGGAGGGCGTCGACGAGCGTCAGGCCATGACCGCGGCCCTGACGACCAATGTCACCCGCTTCTACCGCGAGCCGCACCACTTCGATCACCTGCGCGATCACGTCATGCCGGAACTGGCGGCGCGCGCGCGAGCCGGCGGGCGCGTGCGTCTGTGGTCGGCGGCCTGTTCCAACGGACAGGAGCCCTATTCCATGGCCCTGACCGTGCTGGACGTCCTGCCCGAAGCGGCCGATCTGGACGTGCGCATCCTGGCCACCGACATCGACCCCAACATGGTCGCCGAGGGCGCGGCGGGCGTCTATTCCGAAGAACTGTTGTCGCCGGTGCCGGCGTCCGGGCGCAAGCATTTCGAGCCGGTCGCGGGCCGTCCGGGCCTGTTCAGCGCCGATGAGACCCTGCGTCGTCTGGTGTCTTTCCGCGAGCTGAACCTGATCGGCGACTGGCCCATGCGCGGCAAGTTCGACGTCATCTTCTGCCGCAACGTGGTCATCTATTTCGACGACGCGACCCAGGAACTGGTCTGGGGCCGCTTCACCCCGATCATGAACCCCGGCGCCACCCTCTATATCGGCCATTCCGAGCGCGTCAGCGGCCCGGCCACGACCCAGCTGCAGACCTGCGGCCTGACCGCCTATCGTCTGGGAGGCCGGGCATGAGCCAGACTCCCGTCCGCGTCCTGATCGTCGACGACAGCGCCACCATGCGCAGCCTGATCAGCGCCGTCCTGCGCCGCGATCCCGAGATCTCGGTGGTCGGCACGGCCGCCGATCCGCTGGAGGCCCGCGCCGCGATCAAGGAACTGAACCCCGACGTCATCACCCTCGACGTCGAAATGCCCAATATGAACGGGCTGGAATTCCTCGAGAAGATCATGCGGCTTCGGCCCATGCCCGTGGTCATGGTCTCGACCCTGACCCAGGCGGGGACCGACGTGACCCTGGCGGCGCTGGAGGTCGGGGCCGTGGACGCCGTGGCCAAGCCGGCGCCGGGCGTTCCCGCCCAGGAAGCCTTCGCCGATCTGGCGGAGAAGGTGAAGATCGCCGCTCGCTCGCGCGTTCGTCCGCTGGAAACGCGCGAGGCGCGCGCGGTGGACGGCGCCTATCGCGCCGACCCCAACCATGTCCTGGCCATCGGCGCCTCGACCGGCGGGGTCGAGGCCCTGCTGAACATCCTGTCGGCCTTCCCCGCCAACGGCCCGGCGACGGTGGTGACGCAGCACATGCCCGCCACCTTCACCAGGAGCTTCGCCGCGCGTCTGGACAAGGCGTCCGGCGCCGTGATCGCCGAGGCCGTGGACGGCGCGCCCTTGATGCCGGGTCACGTCTACATCGCCCCTGGCGGCGAAAAACATCTGGAAGTGTCCGGCGGGCGTTGCCGTCTGGTCGCCGCCGACACCGTCAACGGCCATCGTCCCTCGGTGGACGTCCTGTTCAACTCGGTCGCGCGTCTGGGCCGCCCCATGACCGGGGTCATCCTGACCGGCATGGGCAAGGACGGGGCCAAGGGCCTGCTGGCCATGCGTCAGGCCGGCGCCCGCACCCTGGGCCAGGACGAGGCCTCCAGCGTCGTCTACGGCATGCCGCGCGCCGCCTTCGAGCTGGGCGCCGTGGAGCGTCAGCTGTCGTTGCCCCGTCTCGCTCCCGCCATTCTCGAGCTGTGCGCCGCCGGCGCCCATGTCTCAAAGCCTGTTGCGTAAGGATCGCCTATGCCTGCCGCCTCCGCCCTCAATGTCCTGGTCGTCGACGACCAACTGACCATGCGGTCCCTGATCCGCAACAGCCTGCAACAGATCGGCGTGCGCGAGATTTCCGAAGCCGCCGACGGCGAGCTGGCCCTGCGGTCGATCATCACCAAGCAGGTCCACCTGGTCATCTCGGACTTCAACATGCCGAACCTGGACGGCCTGGGCCTGCTGCGCGCCATCCGCGCCCACCCGCCGACCTCCAAGACCGCCTTCATCATGCTGACCGGTCGCGCCGACCGTGAACTGGTGCAGCGCGCGGTCCAGTTCGGCGTGAACAACTACCTGGTCAAACCCTTCACCACCGCCCAGCTGAAAGAGAAGCTGGAAGGCGTGTTCGGCCCGCTGACGTGATCCGCGCTGGCGATCAGCTGACGGCCGAAAGGCGCGT
Source organism: Brevundimonas sp. (assembly GCA_022712235.1). GTDB lineage: Bacteria > Pseudomonadota > Alphaproteobacteria > Caulobacterales > Caulobacteraceae > Brevundimonas. The sequence goes on from JALAGW010000247.1 coordinate 6,084, forward strand.
CCATGTCGGTCAGGGCGAGCACCTTGTGACGTCCGATCCCCATGTCGTGCTCTCGACCGTGCTCGGCAGCTGCGTCGCCATGTGCCTGCGCGATCCCGTGGCCGGGGTCGGAGGCATGAACCACTTCCTGCTGCCCGAAGGCGCGGGGGCCGGGACCGACGCGGGGCGTCGCTACGGCGCCTACGCCATGGAACTGCTGATCAACGACGTGCTGAAGGCGGGCGGTCGTCGCGACCGGCTGGAGGCCAAGCTGTTTGGCGGCGGCCGCATGTTCGATTCGCTGAAGGACGTGGGCGCGTCCAACGCCGACTTCGCCGAGCGTTTCCTGGCCGACGAGGGGATTCCCGTCGTCGGCTCCAGCCTGAGGGGCGCCGGGGGGCGTCGACTGCATTACTGGCCGGTGACCGGTCGGGCGCTGCAACGCGCGGTCACGGACGCGGTCGCGCCGCGCCCGGCGCCGCCGCCTCCGCCGCCCGTCGAGTCCGGCGCGCTGGAGCTGTTCTGATGACCGATTACGACGCCAAGGGCCTGCTGAGCGCGGTCGCCGCCGAACTGGCCGACATTCGCGCGGGCGTGGACGAGGCCGGCGGCCTGGTGTCCGAACTGCTGCGCCTGGCCCCGCCCGAGCAGCGCCTGACCTACCTGACCCGCATGCAGGCCTTTGACGTCCTGAGCCAGCGGGTGGACGCCCTGTCGGGCCTGGCCGGGGCCCTGGCCGCCGATCAGCCGATGGACACGGCCCTGGCCGCCCTGCCTCTGGCCGAGATGGCCGACCGCCTGCGCGAGCTGACCTTCCGCGTGAAGCCGACCTCGTCGGCCGCGCCCGCCGCCGTGTCCGGCGACCTGCTGCTGTTCGACTGATGAGCGCGACCGACCGCGTCAATCTGGAGCAGTCGACGGTTCTGCTGATCGACGACAATCCGCAGGCGCTGGACATGCTCAGTTCGGTCTTCCAGGGCTTCGGCGTCAAGGAGCAGATCAAGTGCGCCTCGGCGACCGAGGGCGTGCGCGTCATCCAGAACCGGGCCGTCGACCTGATCGTCATCGACTGCGCCGATCCCGAAATGGACAGCTACGCCTTCGCCCGCTGGCTGCGGCGCGAGACCCCGGCGCCCATGCGCTTCATTCCGATCATCCTGCTGACCGGTCACGCCTCTCAGGCCAAGGTGCGCGAGGGGCGCGACTGCGGCGTCAGCTTCGTGGTCACCAAGCCCCTGACCCCGGCGGTGCTGCTGAAGCGCATCCTGTGGCTGGCGGGCGACGAGCGCGAGTTCGTCGAGTGCGAGACCTATGTCGGCCCGGACCGCCGCGTGCGCAATTTCGGCCCGCCGCTGGGCATGGCCGGACGACGCAAGGACGACCTGTCCGCCCACGTCGGCGCCGCCGTCGAGGAGAACATGGATCAGTCCGACATCGACATGCTGATGAAGCCGCAAAGAGTTGCGTTGTGACCGAAGCCCGCACCCTGAAGATCAAGACCACCCTGGCGCGCCAGATGGCTCAGCCGGGCGGACGCACCCTGGCCGATGTCGAGCGCCGCGCCAACGAGCGGCTGGAGCGTCACCGCGACGACGTCATGACCACCATCGCCGGGACCATCACCGAGCTGGAACTGGTCGTCGCCGCCGCCGCGCCGGACAGCGAGCCCCAGGTCTATCGCCTGGCCTCGAGCCTGCTGGACACGGCGGGCTTCTTCGACACAGGGCCGCTTTATGAGGCGGGCTACAGCCTGTGCGACGTGGCCGACCGGATGCAGGCCGGCGGCGCCTGGAGCTGGCCCACCGTCGCCGTCCACGTCCAGGCCATGCGCTTGATCCTCAGCGGCGGCTGCAAGGCCGACGCCACGACCGAGGCTCTGCTGCTGGGTCTGCGGTCGGTCGCGGCGAAAGCCAGGCAGGATTAACGCCCTTCGGGCTGCTTGAGCGCGGTCAGCCGTACCGCGCGATCCCCAGGTCCGCTGTCTCGATGTCGGGCGTCTGGCCGCTGACGATGTCGGCGATGACGCGGGCCGAGCCGCAGGCCATGGTCCAGCCCAGGGTGCCGTGACCGGTGTTCAGGAACAGGTTGTCGAACCGGGTCTTGCCGATAACCGGGGTGCCGTCCGGCGTCATCGGACGCAGGCCGGACCAGTAGGTCGCCGCCTTCAGATCGCCCGCGCCGGGGAACAAGGACCCCACCGAATGCTCCAGGGTATTGCGGCGCGGTTCCGGCAGGACGTTGTTGTAGCCCGAGATTTCCGCCATGCCGCCGACGCGGATGCGGTCGCCCAGGCGGGTGATGGCCACCTTGTAGCTCTCGTCCATGATGGTCGAGACGGGGGCGGCGGGCTCGTTCACGATCGGGGCGGTGATCGAATAGCCCTTTACCGGATAGACCGGCAGGGTCATGCCCAGCGGCTTGACCATCTGCGGCGAATAGGACCCCAGGGCCAGGACATAGGCGTCGGCGGTGATCCGGCCGCGGCTGGTCTCGACGCCGCTGATCCGGCCCTTGTCGGTCGTCAGGGCCTTGATGGCGGTGTCCCACAGGAAGGTCACGCCTTGGCCCGTCGCGGTATCGGCCAGGGCGTTGGTGAATTTGAAGCAGTCGCCGGTTTCGTCCTTGGGCAGGCGCAGGCCGCCGACGAACAGGTCGCGCGTGGCCGCCAGGCCCGGCTCGGCGGCGACGCAGCCGTCCTGATCCAGCACCTCGAACGGCACGCCGCCCTGACGCAGGACCTCGGTGTCCTTGTAGATGCCGTCCAGCTGCTTCTGCGTGCGGAACAGCTGCAGCGTCCCTTGCGTACGATGGTCGTATTGCAGGCCCAGCTCGGCGTTCAGGGCGGTCTGAACCTCCTGGCTGTATTCGGCCAGGCGCACCATCCGTGCCTTGTTCAGGGCATAGCGGGCTGAGGTGCAGTTGCGCAGCAGGGCCAGCAGCCAGCGCACGGTGGCGATGTTCGCATGGGGATGCAGGATCAGCGGGGCGTGGCGCATGAACAGCCACTTGACCGCCTTGGCCGGGATGCCGGGCGCGGCCCAGGGCGAGGAATAGCCGGGGGACAGTTCGCCGGCGTTGGCGAAGCTGGTCTCCAGCGCCGGGCCGCTTTGGCGGTCGATCACCGTGACCTCATGGCCGGCCTTGGCCAGATAGTGAGCCGTCGTCACCCCGATGACGCCGGCGCCCAGGACTGCGATCTTCATGGTCTTGACCTTACGCGAAGTTGCCCGCGCAGTTTCCCTAGACCAGTTTTTGCGTTTGTCGAGCTATCAAGGCGAGCGTCCGCTGTAGCATTCTGGAATACCGGAACGGATCGGCCCGGATTTCGCTGATCCGGGCCGATTGTTTGCTCACTTTATGAAGCGCTTCTCCACCGGGGCGTAGCGGTCCCAGATCGCCTTGTCCGCCAGCGAGCGCAGCAGCTTCAGGTATTCGGCGTGGGTCCAGGCCAGGGGGGTGGCCGAGTTGGTGCCTTCGCCCATGGCCTCCTGGTGCGCGGTCGGAACGCCGACCCCGTCCCAGACCTGTTCGGGCAGCAGCAGACCGGCGTTGGCGAAGCGCTCCATGCCGCGCACATAGGTCTGGCGGATGGCGGTCAACGACGCCTCGTCGGCGGTTCCGGCCTGCAGGGCGCGGGCCAGTTCATAGTGGCCGCGTTCGCCGGTGAAGAAGGGCCAGACCCGGCCGCGCTGGCCCGGCGCCATGATCCCGCCGACGCCATAGCCCTTGCCGTCAGACACGTCCTCGCCGTAGCCGTCGACGCCGTAGCGACGCCAGCCGGGCGTCGTGTCGCCCGCCGGTCCGAAGTCGTAGCGGACGCGATAGAGGTCCTCACGCGCCGTGTCGTCGTATTCGCCCAGGGTCGCCACGACATGCTCGTCATTGGCCGCCCGCACGCCATAGCGCACCAGCTCCAGGAAGCCGCCGTCGATGACCCGGTCCTCGGCGGGGGCGATCTGGCCGTTGGCCTCGCCGATCGGGGCCTTGTCATTGGGGTTGGTGTTGCGGGTGATGCGGACGTAGTAGCGCCCGTCGCCGAAGTCGCCGCTGGTGGTGAACATGCTGGCCTCGATCTGTGAGGCGTAGCGGTCGGCGGCGGCCTGATAGCGTTCCGCGCTCGGCGCATCGCCTGCGGCCCGGGCCATCTCGGCGGCGACGGTCAGCCCGGCCACCACGGCGGCGGTGCTGGACGGGGAATAGCCCTGCTGCTCCTCCCAGCGCTCCTGCTGGGTGAAGGGCGGGCGGATCTCGTTCCGGTTCCAGTCGATGTCCACCTGACCGCCATCGACCAGGAAGTCGGCTGCGGGCTTCAGCGTCTTCGCATACATTTCGGCCATGTCGGCGTCGGACAGCCAGCCCATGGTCCACAGGCGATGGCCCAGCATGATGGGCATGGCCGTCTGGTCCAGCTGAACCGCCATCCATTCCAGCGTGCCGTCGACATGGGTCTTCTGCAGGAACCAGCCGCCGTCGCCCTTGTTGCCCGGCGTGTCCGGCCCGACCTGGACCTGGGGCAGGTAGTGGAAGGCCGCCAGCGGCGTCTCACGGTCGCCCAGGGCGGCGAAGGCCATGGCCACCTGATAGAAGTCGCGCGGCCAGACGGCCTTATAGCCGGTCGAGGGCTTGGACGCGTCCACCGTGTCGCCCCAGGGGTTGGACAGCGAAGCGATCAGGGCGCCGGCGTGGGTGTGGTCTTCCAGCGACTTGATCATCAGGGCCGAGGCATAGGCCAGCTTGCCGTCGTCGGTGGATTGCGCCGCCACGCGCGGCAGTTCGCTCAGGGAGGCGACATAGTCCTCCCAGCCCACCCGCTCGCCCTCGCCGTTGAAGCGCTTCAGCACTTCGTCGAGGCCGGTGGCGAAGGCGGCGTCGGCTTGAGCTTCAGCGGCGGCGCGGCTGTCGCCGAAGCCGATGACGAAGTCGCGGCTGACGCTCGCGCCCTGTTCCAGACGCGGCAGGGCGCCGGTCAGCATGATGTTTCCGCCCGCGTCGCCCGTGGTCGTGAAGGCGGGCAGGGCGCCGGCCTTCAGCCCGGTCAGGCCGTCCGATGCGCCCATGAAGCCGACGCTGGCGGCCTCGAACGGCGCGCTGGGGCGCAGGGCCAGATGGACGTTTCCTTCGTGGGCGTAGAGGCCGGTCGCCGACGCCTCGCCCCGGTCGTCCACGCCGGTATTGGCCATGTGCGGCTCCAGCAGGACATAGGGGGTCACGCCGCCCTTCAGCGCCCGCACGGTGACGCGCAGGATCAGGGCCTGACGGTCCGGATCGGTAAAGACCTGCTTGTCGATGGCGAAGCGCCCGGCCTTGTCGGTCGTCGTCACGCGATAGGCGGGCGACAGGGGGCGGCCCTGCGCGTCCTTGTGCAGGTAGTCGATGGTGAAGTCGGTGTCCGTTCCCTCGACGGCCAGACCACTGTCGGTGGCGACCGCCAGGCGCAGCTGCTTGATCTGGGCCTCGTGGATCAGGCCGAACATGGTCTCGGTCAGCACCCCGTCGGCGATGGAGAACCAGACCCTGGACACTGTCCCGGTCGGTCCGCCGTCGCGATAGGCGCCGTCGACATAGGCCTCATAGGCCGTGCCCGCGCCGATCTTGGCGGCATAGGCCCAGGTCGGGGTCTCGCCCGGCGCGCCGGGGGCGACCTGGGCATGGGCGGCGCCGGTCAGGACGGAGGCGGCGGCGCCGGCGAGCATCAGGCTCTTGAAAACACGCATGGGAAAATCTCTCACTCAGGCAGGCGTCAGCAGGAATTTCAGCGGCACGTCGAGGCGGCCGTTCCACGACGCCTCATTGTGCTGGGCGCCGGGGAACAGCAGGGTCTGGAAGTCGCGCGGGCCATAGCCGCGCTCGCGGAAGACGGCGTCGATGCGGCTCTGGAAGACGGCGTAGAACTGATCCAGGGTCTCGTCGCCGCGATCGAAGTAGAAGCGGTGCGACCCCGGCGTCGGCAAGCCCTCGGCCACCACGCGGGTCCATGCTCCGACCACCTTGTCGCGCCAGACGGCGAGGGCCGCCGGGTCGTCCAGACCGTCGATGCGCAGCGGCCAGTGGGTCGACAGGCAGGCGGCGGCGCCGAAGACCTGCGGATGCTTCATCACCGCATAGAGGGAGATGAGCCCGCCCATGCTGGAGCCGCTGATCAGGGTGTCGGCCGGCCCGGTCAGGGTGCGATAGGTATGGTCGATGAAGGGCTTCAACTCCTCGACCATGAAGCGAAGGTATTCGTCCGACAGGGGCGCGCCGCCATAGATGGCCTGAACGTCCGCGCGCACCTCGGCGGGCAGGGCCTTGATCAGGTCGGCGGGGACATATTCGCGCAAGCGCAGCGGCGTGTTCCAGATCCCGACGACGATGGGGGCGCGCACCTGGCCGTTGGCGATCAACCGCCCCAGATGCTCGTCTACGCCCCACTCGCCGAAATTGGCTTTCGAGGCGTCGAACAGGTTCTGACCGTCGTGCATGTAGAGGACGGGATGGCGGCCTGACCCCGCCTCATAGCCGGGCGGCAGCCAGACGGTGATGTTCCTCGGCTGGACGTGGGCGGAGGCGAAGTCGGGGTGTTCGACCAGTTTCCCATCCACCGGAACGTCGGCCATCGCCTTGCCCGCGAAGGGCAGGGCGGCCAGCAGGCCCAGGGTCAGGCGACGCGTCAGGGTCATGCCCCCGTTCATGCCTTGTGTTCCTTGACGAACAGGGCCGAGACGGCGGCGACGAAGAAGCTGACGCCGCCGATGATCAGGGCATAGACCGCCTGACCCGCGAACAGGTGTTTCAGGATCAGGCCGAGGATGGTCGCGGCCAGCAGCTGGGGCACGACGATGAAGATGTTGAAGACGCCCATATAGACGCCCATCTTCCGCCCCGGCAGGGCGCCCGCCAGAATGGCGTAGGGCATGGACAGGATCGAGGCCCAGGCGAAGCCCACCCCGATCATCGGCAGCCACAACAGGGCCGGATCGCGGATCAGGGCGACGCCGATCAGGCCGAGACCGCCCAGCACCAGATTGATGGCGTGGGCGCCGCGCCGACCGGTTTTTCTGGCCACGACCGGGATCAGGAAGGCGGCCAGGGCGGCCACCCCGTTATAGAC
>JALAGW010000248.1 GCA_022712235.1 Brevundimonas sp.
CCCTCGTCCTGAGCCTCGGCTTGTCGATGGCGGGCGGCGCGCCCGCTCTCGCCGCACCGGCGGAGGACGCGCCCGCCGTCGCCGAGACGCCCATCGTCATCGGCCGGTCCTACGCCCTGCCCTCGGCCGTCATGGGTCAGACGCGCGAGATCAACGTCTGGCTGCCGCCCGGATATGCTGAAAGCGGCCAGACCTATCCGGTCCTCTATGAGCTGGACGGAGGTCAGGATCAGGACTGCCACCACATCTCGGGCATCGCCCAGTTGGGAACCATCGTCGGCACGACCCGCGATGTGATCGTCGTCGGCGTCGCCTCGATCGACCGTCGCAACGAACTGGCCCTGCCGACCGAGGACGCCGAACTGATCGCCCGCTATCCGACGCAGGGGCATTCCGACCGCTTCCGTCGCTTCATCGGCGAAGAGGTTCAGCCCTTCATCGAGAGCCGCCTGCGAACCAGCGGCGAGACGGCGCTGATGGGCGAGTCTCTTGCGGGCCTGTTCGTGGTCGAGACCTTCCTGAAAGAGCCGCAGATGTTCGACGCCTATGTCGCCGTCAGCCCCAGTCTGTGGTGGGACGGCGGCCAGCTGGCGAAGCAGTCGGGAGCGCATCTGCGCGACCACTCCAACGACCCGCGCACCCTGATCCTGACGCTCGGCGACGAGGGCGAGGAGATGCAGGCGCCGATGGACGTGCTGACCGCCAATCTGCGCGACCACGCCCTGCCCGGCGTCAAATGGGACTTCACCCCGCGCCCGACCGAAAGCCACGCCAGCATCTATCACGGCGCGGCGCTGGACGCCTTTCGCCGCCTCTATGCGGTTCCGAGCCCATGAGCCAGCGGGGCGCCGGCAGCCTGCTGGTTGGCGACTATGACGAGGCCATCGCCTTCTACGTCGGCAAGCTGGGCTTCGACCTCAGCGAAGACACAGACATGGGCGGCGGCAAACGCTGGGTCCGCGTCACCCCAAAAGGCGGAAAGACCTCACTGCTGCTGGCCCGCGCCGCGACGCCGGAACAGGTCGCCCGGATCGGCGATCAGGCGGGCGGCCGCGTCTGGCTGTTCCTCTACACTGACGACCTGATGCGTGACCACGCCGCCTGGCTGGCCGCCGGCGTCGTCTTCCGTGAAACGCCCCGTCACGAAGCCTATGGCAAGGTGGTGGTCTTCGAAGACCTCTACGGCAACGCCTGGGACCTGATCGAACCCGCTACCGGAGCCTGAGCCATGAAGATCGGCACCCCGCTTACCGACCACGCCACGCGCGTCATGCTGCTGGGCTCGGGCGAGCTGGGCAAGGAGGTCGCCATCGAGCTGCAACGCCTGGGCGCCGAGGTGATCGCGGTCGATCGCTACGCCAACGCTCCGGCCATGCAGGTGGCGCACCGCAGCCACGTCATCCCCATGACCGATCCTCAGGTGCTGAATGGCATCATCATGGCCGAGGCCCCGCACATCATCGTGCCGGAGATCGAGGCCATCGCCACCGACGCCCTGACGGCCATCGAGGCGGCGGGTCTGGCCCGCGTCATCCCCACCGCCCGCGCCACCCAGCTGACCATGAACCGCGAGGGCATCCGTCGTCTGGCCGCCGAGGAACTGGGCCTGCCGACCAGCCCCTACGCCTTCGCCGGTTCCGCCGAAGAACTGGCGGCGGGCGCCGAGGCCGTGAGCTTCCCCTGCTTCGTCAAGCCGGTCATGTCATCCTCGGGCAAGGGCCAGTCCTATGTCGAGAGCGCGGACGCCGTGGCCGAGGCCTGGACCTACGCGGAGGCCTCGGGCCGGGTCGCGGGCAGCCGCGTCATCGTCGAGGGCAAGATCGACTTCGACTACGAAATCACCCTGCTGACCGTGCGCTCGCTGCGCGACGGCGCCGTCCGCACCGACTTCTGCGCCCCCATAGGCCATCGCCAGCAGAAGGGCGATTATGTCGAAAGCTGGCAGCCCCAGGCCATGAGCGAGGCCGCCTTGCAGGCGGCGCAGGACATCGCGGGCAAGGTCACGGAGGCCCTGGGCGGTCTCGGCGTCTTCGGCGTCGAGCTGTTCGTCACCGGCGACAAGGTCTGGTTCTCGGAGGTCTCGCCGCGTCCGCACGACACCGGACTGGTGACCCTGGCCACCCAGACCATGAGCGAGTTCGCCCTGCACGCCCGCGCCATCCTGGGCCTGCCGGTGGACGTGTCCCAGCGCGAGCCCGGCGCCAGCGCCGTCATCTATGGCGGACTGGAGGCCGAGGGCGTCGTCTATGAGGGCGTGGCCGAGGCCCTGTCGGTCCCAACCGCCGACCTGCGCCTGTTCGGCAAGCCCGAAGCCTTCGAACGCCGCCGTATGGGCGTGGCCCTGGCCCGCGGCGCCGACACGGATCAGGCGCGCGAGCGGGCGACCGAGGCGGCGAGCAGGGTGCGGGTCGTCAGGCCCTGAGGCTTGCGCCCTCCCCGGCGCCCCTTACCAAGCGGGGGTCGCCTCCCTATGTTGCGCCGCTTCCGACAGTTTCGCCTATTCAGGATTTTCGCCGTGACCGATCACGCGCCCGCCGCACAGCCCAACGAGGCTCCGACCGACAACCTCGCCGCCGCCTTCCAGATCGACGGCTGGCCCGTGCGCGGCCGCCTGGTGCGCCTGGGCGAGGCCGTGGACAAGATCCTGTCGGCCCATGACTACCCCGAGCCCGTCGCCGCCCTGCTGGGCGAGGCCTGCGTTCTGGCCGCCATCGTCGGCTCGGCGCTGAAGTTTGAAGGCCGCCTGATCGTCCAGGCCCAGGGCGACGGTCCCGTGCGCTATGTCGTGGCCGACTATGACACCGCCGGGACCCTGCGCGGCTTCTGCCGCTTCGACCCCGAAGAAGTGGCCAAGGCGTCCGAAGGCTTCACCCGTCCCGGCGCCCAGACCCTGCTGGGCAAGGGCGTCTTCATCATGACGCTGGATCGCGGCGAGGACTTCGAGCGCACCCAGGGCATCACCCCGATCGAGGGCGAGAGCCTGTCGCTGTGCGCCGAGCACTACTTCACCCAGTCCGAGCAGGTGCCGACCAAGGTGCGTCTGGCCGTGGGTCAGGTGACAACCGACGCAGGAACCGCCTGGCGGGCGGGCGGGGCCATGATCCAGGTCATCGCCGGCGACGACGCGCGCGGCTCGACCGAGGAGGTGTGGGAGCGCACCCGCGCCCTCTTCTTCACCCTGGGCGACGACGAACTGATCGACCCGACGATCAGCGCCGAGACCCTGCTGTTCCGTCTGTTCCACGAGGACGGCGTGCGTCTGGAAGGCGCCACGCCCCTGACCGCCGTCTGCCGCTGCTCCAAGGAGCGGCTGGTCGCGGTGATGCAGTCCTTCCCCCCGGAAGACCGCGCCGCCATGGTCGAGGACGACGGCATGATCCACGCGACGTGCGAATACTGCTCGACCGTCTACAAGATCGAGCCGAGCGAGATCGAGCAATCGGCCGCCTAGGCCGCTTGCGCGCCGCTAGACCAGCATGAAGATCGCATTGCCATAGTTGTGCAGGAGGACCGGCAGCAGCACGCTGCCGGTCTTTTCACGCAGCCAGACCAGCAGCAGGGCCGAGACGCTCGTCGAGGCCATCAGCAAGGGCTCGAAGGTGAAGGCGCCGTCGGCATAGCCCAGGGCGTGGGGCAGGCCGAAGGCCAGCGACGACAGCACCGCGCCCCAGCCCATCCACGCGCCCAAGATGCGCACCGGCCGACCGAAGGCCTCGTTCAGCATCAGCAGCAGGACGCCGCGGTAGAAGAGCTCCTCGTCCAGCCCCGGCATGGTCAACTGGAAGGCCAGGCTGTCGAGGTCGAAGCCCTGGCCGGGGAAATAGAGGGCCAGCCCGAGGAACAGGGCGACCAGCAGGCCCGACAGCACCAGGGCGCCGGTCAGGCCCCTGCGATCCTGCCTCAGCGTCAGGCCCGCCCGTTTCCAGCCGATGAACGGCAGGCTGGCCACGGCAAGGGACAGCAGGATGGCCAGAGCCTTGCCCTCCCAGTTCCAGTGCGACGAACCGAAGGACAGGGGCAAATGACCGTAGCCGCGCGTCAGCACGGCGTCATAGGCCGCCATCAGCAAGAGGGCGGCGATCAGCCAGCCCCACCGCACACGGCCCTTCATCAGGAGCGCCGCCAGCAAACCGCCCACGGCGACGGCGCCGACCCATCCCGACATGGCTATGACCGCATCCGGCATTCCGCCCCTCCCCATGACCTGTCGTCATGAGGCCGGCGGCCACGCCTGCGGATGCGGATGACCGAAATTTAACGCGCCGGCCGAAACCGGCGACGTTCTAGCTGTTCAGGTCCAGCGAATAGCCGGCCGAGCGGACGGTGCGGATCGGGTTGACCGTGCCCTCGACGTTCAGGGCCTTGCGCAGACGGCCGACGTGGACGTCCACGGTGCGGGCCTCGACATAGACGTCCGCGCCCCAGACGGCGTCCAGCAGCTGTTCGCGGCTGAAGACCCGGCCCGGATGCTTCATCAGGTGATCCAGCAGCCGGAACTCCGTCGGCCCCAGGTGGACCTCCTTGCCCGCGCGGCGGACGCGGTGGGCGACGCGGTCGATGACGATGTCGGCGTGGTTGATGCGGTCGTCGGCCAGACCCGGACGGATGCGACGCAGGACGGCGCGGATGCGCGCCGTCAGTTCGGTCATCGAGAAGGGCTTGGTCATGTAGTCGTCGGCGCCGGTGTCCAGACCGCGCACGCGGTCGGTTTCCTCACCGCGCGCGGTCAGCATGATGATCGGCAGATTGCGGGTCTCGGCCCGGCCACGCAGGCGACGGCAGACCTCGATGCCCGACAGCTTGGGCAGCATCCAGTCCAGCAGGACCAGGTCCGGCAGGCGCTCGTCGACCTGCAGCAGCCCCTCCTCCCCGTCCGCGGCCACGGTTACGTCATAGCCTTCCTTTTCCAGATTGTACTGGAGCAGGGTGGCCAGGGCGTCCTCGTCTTCCATCACCAGAATATAGGGTTGCACGTCAGGCTCTCCGGTCGGTCGAAGTCGTCAGCAGTAGGGGAAGTCAGTCGTCCGTCAGGTCGGACGGTTGGGTCGAGACATGGGGCGTGGGGGTCTGTTCCTCGCCCGGACCGGGGACGGCCTTGGGCCGCTCACCCAGCATTTCCTCGCCGGTGATCTCATAGTGGACGGTCTCGGCGATATTGGTCGCGTGGTCGCCGATCCGCTCCAGGTTCTTGGCCATGAACAACAGATGGGTGCAGGCCGTGATCGTGCGCGGGTCGCCCATCATGTAGGTCAGCAGCTCGCGGAACAGGGCGTTGTAGTGCTCGTCCACCTCGTCGTCGGTGCTCCACACCGACAGGGCGCGTTCCAGCTCCGAGGCCGTATAGGCGTCCAGCACGTCGCGCAGGCGGGTCGAGACCAGACGGCCCATGCGCTCAATCGAACGGGTCAGGGGCTGCATGGGCTCGCTCTCGGCCAGGATCAGCGCCCGCTTGGCGATGTTCTTGGCCAGATCACCCGTGCGCTCCAGATCCGAAGCCAGCTTCATCGCCCCCAGGGTGCGGCGCAAGTCCGAGGCCACCGGCTGACGCAGGGCGATCAGGCGGATCGACTTCTTCTCGATGTCGCGGTGCAGGGCGTCCAGACGGTTGTCGCGATCGACCACCGCCTTCGCCAGGGCCACGTCGCGACGGGCGACGGATTCGATGGCGTCCGCCACCTGGGCCTCGGCCAGACCGCCCATGCGGACGACCTCGGCCGTCAGCTGGTTCAGCTCGTCCCCGTAGGCCTTGACCGTATGCTGGTTCATCGTCGGGTCCTCAGCCGAAGCGGCCGGTGATGTAGTCGAGCGTCCGGCGCTCGCGCGGGTTGGTGAAGATCTCTTCGGTGTCGCCGGTCTCGACCAGCTTGCCCATGTGGAAGAAGGCCGTGCGCTGCGACACGCGGGCCGCCTGGGCCATGGAGTGGGTGACGATGACGATGCAGTAGCGCTCGCGCAGTTCGTCGATCAGCTCCTCGATCTTGGCCGTGGCGATCGGGTCCAGGGCCGAGCAGGGCTCATCCATCAGGATGACTTCGGGTTCGACCGCGATGGCGCGGGCGATGACCAGACGCTGTTGCTGGCCGCCCGACAGGCCGGTGCCCGGCGAGTGCAGGCGGTCGGCGACCTCGTCCCACAGACCGGCGCGCTTCAGCGCCTTCTGCACGATCTCGTCCAGTTCGCCCTTGGACGAGGCCAGGCCGTGAATCTTCGGCCCATAGGCGACGTTCTCATAGATCGTCTTGGGGAAGGGGTTCGGCTTCTGGAACACCATGCCGACCTGGGCGCGCAGCAGCACCGGGTCGATCTTGCGGTCGTTGATGTCGCCGCCGTCCATCTCGATCTCGCCGGTGACGCGGCAGCCCGGAATGGTGTCGTTCATGCGGTTCATCGTCCGCAGGAAGGTCGACTTGCCGCAGCCCGACGGGCCGATCAGGGCCGTGACGGTCTTGTCCGGGATGTCCAGCGAAACGCCGAACAGAGCCTGTTTCTCGCCATAGAAGACGGAAACGTCGCGCGCGGCGATCTTGATGGGGCCGAGCGGCGCCGAGGCGTGGGCGCCCACGGCCGGGGCGGTCGACAGGGGCGCAGCGGCGGCGGAACCGCCGTCGGCCAGACCCTCGGGGGCGCGGAAGATTTTGGACATCATAAGACTACCACCGGCGTTCGAAGCGCCGACGCAGCAGGATCGCGGCGGCGTTCATGACGATCATGAAGGCGAGGAGCACAAGGATGGCGGCGGCGGTCCGCTCGTGGAACGCGCGCTCCGAGGCGTTCTCCCAGATGTAGATGAGCGAAGGCAGGGCGCCGACCGGCTCGTCGATGGCGTGGGGCACGCCGGGGACGAAGCTGATCATGCCGATCAGCAGCAGGGGCGCCGTCTCGCCGAGGGCGTGAGCCATGGCGATGATCGAACCGGTCATGACGCCCGGCATGGCCAGGGGCAGGACATGCCCGAACACCGTCTGGGTGCGGCTGGCGCCCATGGCCAGCGCCGCCTCGCGGATCGACGGCGGCACCGCCTTCAGCGACGAGCGCGTGGCGATGATCACCGTCGGCAGGGCCATCAAGGCCAGCACCAGACCACCGACCAGCGGACTGGCGCGCGGCAGGTGCATGAAGTTGATGAACAGGGCCAGACCCAGCAGGCCGTAAACGATCGACGGCACGGCCGCGAGGTTGTTGATATTGACCTCGATGATCGCCGTGATGCGGTTGCGCGGCGAGTATTCCTCCAGCCAGACGGCGGCGCAGACGCCGACCGGAATGGCGATCAGGGCCGTGACCAGCAGCATCAGGGCCGAACCGACCACGGCGCCCAGCAGACCCGCCAGTTCCGGCTGGGTCGAGTCACCCTTGGTGAACAGGGCCGAGTTGAAGTGGGCGCGCACGGCGCCCGAGGCCTTCATCCGATCCAGCCAGGCCATCTGTTCATTGCTGACGCGGCGCTGATCCTCGGGCGTAGCCTTGGAGATTTCGCCCTTCAGATAGAGGTCGGCGTTGTCGGACAAGGGGGCGGTGACCGGCACGGTCTGGCCCAGCAGGCTGGGCTGGCGTGAAATCATGCCCGCCGCCTGGAACTTCAGCTCCGAGGAGAACAGGGCCTTCATGGCCGCAGCCTTCGTGCCCTGGGCATCGTCCTGAACGCCGAGGCGGCGCAACTGCTGCTCGGCGACGATCTGCTCGAAGTTGGCGCCCTGCGGATAGGCCCGGTCGATGCGCGACGCGTCCATGTGGACCGGCAGGGTCACGCTGTGGCTGTAGAAGGCGGTGCGGCCCTGCATGATGATGCTGCCCAGCAGGATCACCAGGAAGACCAGGGCGAAGCCGATGGCCGCGCGGCCGTACCACTTGAAGCGGGTCTCACGGGCGTAGCGGCCGCGCAGGCGCGCTTGCAGGCGCTGGGTGCGCGGGCTGACGCCGGTCGGATTTTGAACGGCGTCAGTCATACT
Source organism: Brevundimonas sp. (assembly GCA_022712235.1). Lineage (GTDB taxonomy): Bacteria > Pseudomonadota > Alphaproteobacteria > Caulobacterales > Caulobacteraceae > Brevundimonas. The sequence continues at coordinate 7,950 of JALAGW010000248.1, forward strand.
GTTCCCGATAGGCTTGCACGATGCGCATGGCGACGATGTTGAGCAGCAGGGTGACGACGAACAGGGTCAGGCCCAGACCGAAGGCGGCGAGCGTCTTCGGGCTGTTGAACTCCTGATCTCCGGTCAGCAGGGTGACAATCTGCACCGTGACGGTCGTGACCGTGTCCAGCGGGTTCAGCGTCAGCTTGGCGGCCAGACCGGCGGCCATGGTGACGATCATGGTCTCGCCGATGGCGCGCGACACGGCCAGCAGGAAGGCCCCGGCGATGCCCGGCAGTGCCGCGGGCAGCAGCACCTTCTTGACCGTCTCGGACTTGGTCGCCCCCATGGCGTAGGAGCCGTCGCGCAGGGACTGCGGCACGGCGTTCATGATGTCGTCGGACAGGGAGCTGACGAAGGGGATCAGCATGATGCCCATGACCGCGCCCGCCACCAGGGCCATCTGGTTCTGGACCAGCAGCAGGTACTGCCCCGCGCCGTCCAACGGCCCGCCGGCCAGCCAGCCGCCGAGGGTGTTGAAGAAGACGCGGAAGGCCGGCCCCACGGTCAGGGCGGCGAAGAAGCCGTAGACCACGGTCGGCACCCCGGCTAGGACCTCGAGCATGGGCTTGACCACGGCGCGGGTGCGACGACCTGCGTATTCCGACAGGTAGATGGCCGAGAACAGGCCGATCGGCCCCGCCACCAGCATGGCGATCAGCATGATCAGGAAGGTGCCGGCGAACAGAGGCACGGCCCCGAAGGCGCCGGACGAGCCGATCTGATCGGCGCGGATCGCCATCTGCGGGCTCCACTTGGTCCCGAACAGGAACTCGGTGACCGGCACGGAGGCGAAGAAGCGAAGGCTGTCCCACACCAGAGAGAAGATGATGCCGACCGTCGTCAGCACCGCCACCGCCGAACAGGCGAACAGGACCAGGCTGATCCAGCTTTCCACCCGGTTGCGGGCGCGCAGGTCGGGCCGGATGCGAACAAAGACGAAGACCCCGCCCAAAACAGCCGCGATCAGGGCCGCGACGCCGCCGCCCCAATTCAGCACCGACGAAATACGGTGAGCGCGACGGCCTTCGGCCGGCAGCTCCTCGGCATAGGGGGCGGGCCAGATCTGCTGAGCTTCCAGACCGTCGCCTATGCGGCGCGCGTCCGAGAAGAAGGCCTCGCGCCGGAAGGGCTCCAGCTGGGTGACGCTGTCAGGCGCGCCGGCGGCCAGCATCTGACGTTCCAGCGGGGCCGAGAAGATCGAGGCGGCGATCAGCACGACCAAGGCCGGCATGCCGACCCAGATCAGGGCGTAAAGGCCATGCTGGCCCGGACGCGAATGGGCTCTAACGCCGGCGCTGCGGCGCGTCGCCAGCGCGCGCCCGCCCAGATAGGCCAGCCCGGAGAAGGCGATCAGCAGTAACAGGAAAATCCAGATCATCCGGGTCCGTGCACGCGTGAATCATTAACGTGCCGGGTCCGGCGCGTTTCGGCCGGGAAACTGCCTGCGATTGGCGAGCGGAATAAGACGGCTGCGTGACAGTTCTGTTACGGCGCCCGTCCCCTGTGTCGCAGGCCGCGTCGCAAGCTATGCCGCAGGGCTGCTCGCGGGCTCTGTCTCGCGCGCAGGGGCCAACGGGAAGGCGGCGGCGAAGATCGCGCCCTGCCCCAGGGCGCTGTCCACGCTCAGCCCGCCCCGGTGACGGATGATGATGTGGCGCACGATGGCCAGACCCAGGCCGGTGCCCTGACGCTCGCCGCTTTTCTGGCCTTCGACACGATAGAATCGCTCGGTCAGACGCGGCAGATGCTCGCGCGCCATGCCCGGCCCGTGGTCACGTACGGTGACGACGGCGTATTTCATCCCCGCCTCCCGATCCGGCGTCTCCAGCGACAGGCGGGTGCCTTCGGGCATCCGCGCGGCCATGGCCTCGTCCAGGGTGCGGTCGCGGTCGATGGTCAGTTCGACGACGCCGCCGTTGCTGGAATACTTCAGGGCGTTGTCGATCAGATTCTGAATGACCTGAACAATCTCGTCGCGGTCGCCCGCCACCGTGGCGCCCCCCTGCCCCAGGTCGGCCTTGATGGTCACGCCGCGCTCCTTCGAGAGCACGCTGACGGCGTCGACCACGTCCGAAGCCGCCCGCGCCAGATCGACCCGGCCCAAGGGCGCGATGTGCTCGTTCAGCTCGATCCGGCTCAGCGACAGCAGGTCGGCGACCAGGCGCCCCATGCGATCGGCCTGGATGGCCATGATGTCGAGAAACTTGTCGCGCGCCTTGGGGTCGTCCTTGGCGTGGCCCTTCAACGTCTCGATGAAGCCCGACAGCGAGGCCAGGGGCGTGCGCAGTTCGTGGCTGGCGTTGGCCAGGAAGTCGACGCGCATCATCTCCATCCGGCGGGCGTCCGTCTCATCACGCAGCGCCAGCAGGGCCAGGGCGCCCGCGCCCCACAGATGGGCGTCCCGCTCCGGCAGTGGGCGGATGAAGGCCCGCCAGTGCCGCTCCTGCGCCCCTCCCCCCACATAGTCGACGGTGCTGCTGAAGCCCCCGAACAGGGCCTCGTCCACGGCCTCCAGCACCTTGGGGTCGCGGATCACCGAGACCAGCAACCCTCCGCCGGTCCCGTTCAGCCGGAACAGCTCGCGCGCGGCGGCATTGGCCAGGGCGATGCGACGCCCGGCGATGTCGTCCGCCTCGCCGCCGCTGACGATCAGGATTGGATCCCCCAGGGCCTCGAACACATCGCCCAGCAAGGCGCCGTCCGGAGCCAAGTCGACCGGCCCGCTGCCGTCCAGATCGCTGATGCTGACCAGGGGCTGCGGCCGTCGATTGACCAGCCAGGTCGCCGTGGCCACGGCGACAGCGCCCATAGCCAGCCATCCCGCCAGTTCGGGCTTCATCACCGCCAGAACCGCCATCACCAGTATGGCGACGCCCCCGCTGGCGCCGGCGGTCCAGAGTCGGGACGACAAGGTGGGGGCGACCGGCGAGGGCGAATGCTCGTAAGGCATGAAAATCGACGTTATCTCATTATTTAATCGCGCGCCCTATCCTGTTCGCGAAAGGACGACCGATCGGGCGGGGATTCTTACGCATAGCGTAGTTTGTTCACCGATTTGCGGCAGTCATTTTAGACGGTCGGAGGGGCTATCGAAGTGAATACGATCCTGAACTGTCTGGTTCAGCAACACGACTGGCGGATCCTGCCGTTCGCCCTGCTCGTCGCCGTCTTCAGTCTCCTGATCGCCCTGGCCCTGTTCGATCGCGCTCGCAGCGTGGCCCGGCGATCAAGACGCGTCTATCTGATCGCCGCTCCCCTGGTGGCCGGCCTCGGGGTGTGGACCACCCATTTCATCGCCATGCAGGCCTACGACATCGGCGTCCCGGCTCGCTATGAGGTGTTGGAAACCGGCGGCTCTCTGATCGTCGTCGCCTTCGCCTTCTATATCGCCATGCATCTGGCCCTCGCCGAAGCCGGACGCCTGGGGCGGTTCGTCGCCGCCCTGACCTGCTGCCTCGGCGTGGCCGCCATGCATTTCCTCGGCATGGGCGCCCTGCGGTTGTCCGGCGCCGTCCTGACGTGGAACGTCCCTCTTGTCGTGCTCGCCGTCGCCGGCGGCATGCTGCTCGGCGGCGCCATGGCCTTCCTGCCTAGGCGAGGCGGGATCAAGCGTGCGCTCGGCGCCACCGCCCCCGGCGCGCTCAGCGGCTGCGGGCTGCATTTCGTGGCCATGAGCGCCGTGGTCATCACCCCAACGCCCGGCGTGCTTCTGCCGGTCGCCGCCTTCGCCGAGACGGCCCTGACCGTCTGGATCGGCGCCAGCGTCGGCCTGCTGGTCGTCATCGCCGCCTTCCTGACCGGCATGGTCTGGTGGTCGCGCCACAGCGCCCTGGGCCAGCTCCGCGAGGCGATCGAGGCCATGCCCGACGGCCTGGGCTTCTATGACGCCGACGACCGGCTGGCGATCTGGAACCAGCGCTACGCCGAGGTGAACCCCGAGGTGGCCGCGGCCCTCAAGGTCGGCGTCACCTTCCGCGAGATTCTCGAGGCCGGACTGAAGGCCGACCTCTATCCCTGCGCCAAGGGCCGCGAACAGGCCTGGATCGCCGAGCGCATGGCCAACCGCCGCCGCCCCCAGGGCGCCATGGAGCAGCAGATCGGCGACCGCTGGCTGCGGGTTCAGGACCGTCGCACGGCGGAAAAGGGCACGGTCACAGTCTGCTCCGACATCACCGATCTAAAGCGCGACGCCCAGGCCCTGGCCGAGGCGCGCGACGCCGCCGACGCCGCCAACCGCGCCAAGAGCCAGTTCCTGGCCAATATGAGCCACGAGATCCGCACGCCCCTGAACGGCGTCATCGGCGTGGCCCAGGCCCTGGCCCGCACCGACCTAGACGAACAGCAGCGCGAGATGCTGGAACTGATCCACTCCTCCAGCCGCACCCTGCAGACCCTGCTCAGCGACATTCTGGACCTGGCCCGCGTCGAATCCGGCCGACTGGAACTCAGCGATGACCCCTTCGACCTGGCCCGCGCAACCGAGGAAGCGGCCCAGCTCTACGCCGCCGCCGCCCGCGACAAGGGACTGCAGTTCATGGTCGAGGTCGCGCCCGAGGCCCGCATCTGGGTCCGCGGCGACGCCGTGCGCCTGAAGCAGATTCTGACCAATCTGGTGTCCAACGCCGTCAAGTTCACCGCCGCCGGCTTCGTCAGCCTGACCGTCGACGCTGGGCCTCAAGGTCTGCGCTTCGTGGTGCAGGACACCGGCATCGGCTTCGACGCCGAGACGCGCGACCGCCTATTCAGCCGCTTCGAGCAGGCCGACGGCGACATCACGCGGCGCTTCGGCGGTTCGGGCCTGGGCCTGGCGATCAGCCGAGAGCTGGCGGCCATGATGAACGGCGACCTGGGCTGCGAGAGCGAACCAGGCGGCGGCGCGGCCTTCATCCTGACCCTGCCCCTGCGTCTGGCCGAAGCCCCCGTCGTCCCAACGCCGACCGTCGTCACGACCACCGACGCCCCGTCCGCCACGGCGGTGCGCCGCCTGCGCATCCTCATCGCCGACGACCATCCCACCAACCGGCGCGTGGTCGAGCTGATTCTGGATCAGTCGGCGGTCGATCTGGTTTCGGTCGAGGACGGCGCCCAGGCGGTCGAAGCCTGCCGCGCCTCCGCCTTTGATCTGGTGCTGATGGACATGCAGATGCCGATCATGGACGGCCTGACCGCCACCCGCGAGATTCGCCTGCACGAGGTGGCCATGGGCATGCCGCGCACCCCCGTTGTCATGCTGACCGCCAACGCCCTGCCCGAACATATCGCTGCGGGCCTGGACGCGGGCGCGGACCGGCACCTGGCCAAGCCCTTCAGCATCGAGGCCTTGCTGTCCATGGTGTCCGAGCTGACGGCGGACACGCCTCAGGCCGCCAGCGCGGCGGCCTGAGGATCTTTCCTTCTATTCGTAGCCGTGGGCGGCTTCGTTGATGACCTGGCTGGGCATGGACGAGAAATCCACGCTCAGCGGCCGGGCGGCCTTGGCCTCGAAGGTCTTGAGCACATGCTCCAGACGGCGGCGCACCTCGCGTTCGGCCTCGCCCGATCCGTCGAGGCCCAGGGGGGCCAGACAGAAGTCGATGATGGCTTGAGGTCGGGTCATGGGCTCCATGTCATTTCCTTTCCTGACAGGCGTGGAACTCAGGCGGCGTGGAACTGGGCCGTCTCGGTCGAGTCCTTCAGGGCCGTGGTCGAGGACTGGCCCGAGGAGATGACCGTGGCGACATCGTCGAAATAGCCGGTGCCGACCTCGCGCTGGTGGCGCGTGGCGGTGTAGCCGATGGCCTCGTTGGCGAACTCGCGCTGCTGCAGCTCCGAATAGGCCGCCATGCCGCGATCGCGATAGCCGCTGGCCAGTTCGAACATCCCGTTGTTCAGGCTGTGGAAGCCCGCCAGCGTCACGAACTGGAACTTGTAGCCCATGGCCCCCAGCTCGCGCTGGAACCTGGCGATGGTGTCCTTGTCCAGCTTGGCTTCCCAGTTGAACGAGGGCGAGCAGTTGTAGGCCATCAGCTTGCCCGGATGCTCTTTCTGAACGGCTTCGGCGAACTTCTTCGCATCGTCCAGATCGGGGTGCGACGTCTCCCACCACAGCAGGTCGGCGTATTTGGCATAGGACAGGCCGCGCGCGATGCAGTGGTCCAGACCCGTGCCCGGCTTCAAGCGATAGAAGCCCTCCGGCGTGCGGTTCTCGCGGTCGATGAAGGGGTGGTCCCGCTCGTCGATGTCCGAGGTGATCAACTGGGCCGATTCCGCATCGGTGCGAGCCACCGTCAGGGTCGGCGTGCCGCAAACGTCGGCCGCCAGACGCGCCGCGATCAGGTTGCGCTCATGCGCCTGGGTCGGGATCAGGACCTTGCCGCCCAGGTGGCCGCACTTCTTCTCTGACGCCAGTTGGTCCTCGAAGTGGACGCCGGCGGCGCCCGCCTCGATGAAGGCCTGCATGATCTCGAAGCTGTTCAGCGGGCCGCCGAAACCGGCCTCGGCGTCGGCGACGATGGGGGCGAACCAGTCACGCTTGGCCCCGCCTTCCGCATGCTCGATCTGGTCGGCGCGCTGCAGGGTGCGGTTGATGCGGCGGCACAGTTCCGGCGCGGCGTTGGCCGGATAGAGCGACTGGTCCGGATACATGGCCGAGGCGGTGTTGGCGTCGGCCGCGACCTGCCAGCCCGACAGATAGATGGCCTTCAGACCGGCACGAACCATCTGCATCGCCTGATTGCCGGTCACGGCGCCCAGGGCGTTGATGTAGGGCTCGCTGTGCAGCAGTTCCCACAGGCGGTTGGCGCCGCGCTCGGCCAGGGTATGGGTGACCGGCACCGAGCCGCGCAGACGCAGGACGTCCTCCGGCGAATAGGGGCGCTCAATGCCGTCGAAACGGCCGGCGGGCGAAGGAACCAGATCGGCGAAGGTCGTCATGTTCGTCTCGGTCTCGATAAGGCGCGGCCGCAGCCGCCGTTCCCAGAACCTGAACACGTCGCCGTCACGATTTACACACCACAACAGTTATCATTCAAGTCAAACAGTCACATCATGACACTTGCCACGAAGTCATGATGTGACATGATCGCGCCATGAACGCCGCCGCCGATCGCAAGCTGTTCCTGGGCGGCCGCCTCAAGCGGCTGCGGCGCGACCTCGACCTGTCGCAGACGGCGATGGCGGCGGATCTGGGCGTCTCGCCCTCCTACCTGAACCATATCGAGCGCAATCAGCGCCCCGTCTCGGCCCAGCTCCTGCTGCGTCTGGCCGAAACCTATGACGTCGACCTGCGCAACCTCGGCCAGTCCGGCGGCCCGGCGTCAGAGGCGGAACTGTCCGAGGTCTTCGCCGATCCCCTGTTTCAGGGTCTGGCCGTGCCGCGCCATGAGATCATGCAACTGGCCGAGGATCAGCCCGCCGCCGCCGACGCCGTGCTGCGCCTCTACCGCGCCTTCACCGACCGCCGCGTGCGCGACCGGGCCGAGGTCGAGGCAGGCGGCGGCGCAGCCCCGACCGACAGCCCGTCCGAATGGGTGCGCGAATACGTCCAGTCCCGACACAACCACTTCCCCGACCTCGACGCCCTGGGCGAGACCCTGCACGACGCCCTGCGCGCCGAAGCCCCCGGCCCCGACGAAGGCTTCGAGGCGCTGGCCCGCGCGCGGCTGTTCGCCCGCCACGGCCTGACGGTCCGCACCCTGCCTGCCGAGGTCATGGTGGAATGGACCCGCCGCTTCGACCCGCACCGGGGGCGGCTGCTGCTGTCCGACGCCCTGGGGCCGTCGTCGCGCGCCTTCGCCGTCGCCAACCAACTGGTTCTGATGGAGCACGGGCCGGAGCTTCAGGCCCTGACCGAGGCGGCGAGCGCGCCGGACGCCCCCACGCGCAATCTGCTGAAGACCTCGCTGACCAACACCCTGGCCGCCGCCGTTCTCATGCCCTACGCCGCCTTCCAGCGCACGGCCGAGGACCCCGGCTACGATCTGGCCCGCCTTCAGGCTCGCTTCGGCGTCGGCTTCGAGCAGGTCGCGCATCGGCTGACCACTCTGTCGCGGCCGACTGCGCGTGGCGTGCCCTTCTTCCTGATGCGGGTGGACCAGGCGGGGAATGTGTCGAAACGCTACGCCTCGGGCGCCTTCCCCTTCTCGCGTTTCGGCGGGGCCTGCCCGCGCTGGCGGCTGCACTCGGCGTTCAGGACGCCCGGCCGCATCGTCACCCAGATCATCGAGACGCCTGACGGCTCGCGCTGGTTCACCCTGGCCCGCACCGTCGACCGCCAGGGTCAGGACGCCTTCACCGAGGGCCAGGACCTGGCCATCGGCCTGGGTTGCGAGCTGAAACACGCCCATCGCCTGATCTATGCGCGCGGCCTGGACCTGCAGAAGCCCGAGGCCACCCCCATCGGCCCGGCCTGCCGACTGTGCGAGCGCCACCCCTGCGCCGAACGCGCCGCCCCCCCGGTCGGCCGCGCCCTGACGGTCGACGACTGGTCCAAGTCCGTCAGCCCCTACCCCTTCGCCTGACGCC
>JALAGW010000249.1 GCA_022712235.1 Brevundimonas sp.
CGTAGCCGTATACTCAAAAGCTCCCCCAAACAAATCCGCGACTTTTGCGCCAACGCCCGTAAATACGGGACGGTCTATTCAATATTTTAGAAGTCACATTGACGAATTCGGAAGCATGCATCACCGGTCGCATAATATTCGAATCCAAAACTGCAACCCCGGCCACAAAGCTAACCAATCCTAGCAAAATCGAATTAACTGCAAAACTCCAGCGACTACATGGGCGAGCACTGGCTCGCCAGCTTCGCGCTTCTGGCCTTGATGGCGCTCGACTGAAGGCTTCGTGGCCTATCGGCCCGGATGGGAATGGTAGGCGGCGACGGGTTCGAACCGCCGACCCTCTCGGTGTAAATCGCCCCGAATGCCATTTCAGGGTGTTTCATCGCATTACAATATAGTCCTAAGTTCCTGAATATATTGAAGTTGGCATTTGCACGCCTGTGCACCGGTTTGCATCGAATCTTGCACCAACTGCCCCCCTATTGCCCCCCTAGATGGTAGGCTGGCGGCGTCTGATTTGCTCAGGACGCTGCTGCGATGCCAACCCAGGTCATCATCACGACCGATCGCCAGATCGCCGGCCTAAAGCCGCTCGAGTGTCGATTCGAGCGCCGGGTTTCTGGCGCGCGAGGCCTCAGCGTCAGAGTATGGCCGTCGGGCCTGAAGCAGTTCGAGGTGCGATTCGCGATCAAAGACGGACCTCGACGGCGTGTGATCCTCGGCGACTATCCGGAAGTGTCGCTCGCCGACGCCCGGCAAAAGGCGACGGAACTCAGGTTGGAACTTCTCAAGGGCGTCGACCCCGTAGCGGCGCGCGCCGCCGCCCAGCTTCCTGCCCCGCCGCAGGACACTTTGGACGAAGTCGCGCAGACCTACTGGGCTGCAGCGGAGTTGGGTCTGCATGGCGGCCGCCGAAGGCCCAAACGCCCTCGAACGATCGCCAACGAGCGCCACCTTTGGAAGCGTCATATCTCGTCTTCCCTCGGCACGTCTGCGCCACGCGATTTGAAGCGCGCGGAGGTCAAGACCTTCATGCGTTCGCTCGTGACCGAGCGGCGCCTCTCCGCCGCCAGCGCGGCTTCGATTGGCGGGCTTCTTCACAGCGTCATGGCCTTCTGTGTTCAGGAAGAGATGGTCGACGCCAACCCCGTGGTCGGGCTTGCTCGACCTTTGGCCCTGGTTTCCCGCGACCGGATGCTGGACGACGCCGGACTGAGGCTGGTCTGGGACATTGCGCGGGACGGCGTACAGCCGCGGCCGCCGGGCTACCTCAACATCGGCCTTGCAGCACGGCCGGAGCCCGTAATGGCGCTCGCTATCCAGTTGCTCATGCTCACCCTGACGCGCCGCAATGAAGTCGCGGGTGCGCGCAAGTCAGAGTTCGACCTGGACGCCGCGCTCTGGGTGATCCCGGCGAACCGGGCCAAGGCCAATCATCAGCACGTCGTCCCCTTGAGCCCTCAGGCTCTGTCCGTGCTTGCGGCGGCGTTTGCGCTCGATCCCGACAGCCCCTTCGTTTTCCCCTCCCCGCGCGTCGCCGATCAATGCATTGACGAGCAGGCGATCACGCGAACCTTTTCCCGCATCTTCGAGCGCAGAAAACTACCGCTCCGATCGCCTCACGATGTCCGGCGAACGGGTGCGACCACCTTGACGGGGCGCTACGGCGTCACCCGTTTCATCGTCGGGCTCATTCTCGGCCATACCCCAAAAGAGGGCGCCGCAGTCACGGCCGTCTATGACCGTCACACCTATATACCGGAGAAGCGCTGCGCTCTCGTCAAATGGTCGGAGCACCTTACGGGAACGCGATCCGATGCAGCTTCTGCTTTGGTTGCCGACGAGGCTGTTGCTCCCAGGCGAACCGAGGATCTGGCGGCGGCCAAGGTCCGTGCACTCGCGCTCTGCGCTGACGGCAGGGCGCAGCAGGCGGTGCTGACGATGTGCATGGCGGCTAGTCGGGAGGGCTCGGTATCACAGACCCACCTCGATTTACTGTCAGCCGTCGGCCTGGACCTCGCCAGCCGCAATGACTGGTCGGAGCTGGAGGCGTGGATCAACGGCTTTGGCTGAACGGTGAAATCGAAACCTGGGGACGTTCGGCCAGACCCCGATCAGGCGCCCACCGGCTGATCTGTGACGCGTGGTTTCTGGGGCACGCTCGCCATGGCCGTCACAGCAGGCAGTGGCCGCCTTTTCGGCGTCGCCGCCTGAGTCAAAGGCATCCCGCAACTGTCCGCGGCGGCCAGCCTCCTTCCAGGAGCGCGGGCTCACCCGGGCTGCTCCTGATGAGCCACACGATCAGTCGCTGTCCGCTTCGCTTTCAGGAGCCCGCCGCCCGCCGCTCAGACCGGGTTCGTACAGGCCCGTGGCGATGCCGGCGAGGATCCCTTCGGCCCGTACGCGCGGACCGAACCGCCGACAGGGATCCAGGTCAGGTCTCGGGCGCAACGCACGGTCACTGGGCGCAAGGGCGTCGCCTACCATGTCGCCCAGGGGCTCCGCCAGTTGATGAGCATCGCCGATGCGCGACAGCGACGGCTTGTCGGTGCCCACCACCATGGCGTCGCGCCGCCAGACAATGGCGGCGGCCTGGCGACCGTCCGGCGCCAGCAGCTCGGCCTCAGCGCCGAGGCCGCCCGTACCGCCGGGCGCCCTCACCTTGATCGGACCGGGGATGAAGAAGTTGGCGACGGCCGCCGCCGCCGAGCCGGCCTGATGCGTCGGCCGGATATAGGTGACGCCGACGCGCACCGTTCCGGCCTGGGGATCGGGTTGTTCCAAAATCTCGAACCGCTCGCTCAATTCGTAGCAGAGCTGCCGATCCACCTCGTTCATCACCGCGCGCCTGTCGTCATCAGAAAGCACTGGATCCTTGACGCCGAAGACCTCGGCGGGCGCCACCCATAGCCGGGTGATGCTGGAAGCCAGGGCCTCGTCCCGCCGCTGCGAGACCGAGGCGCGAACCACGTCCGTTCTGGGCGCCAGGCCTTCATAGGTCGTCAGAAAGCCAGTGTGCGACGGCGCGGCGCCGCTGGCGCAGGCCCCCGTGGCCATGGCCAGAACCGCCGCCCCCATCCCGCGAAACCCCTTGCCGGCCATCCTCGTCTCTCCCTCTTCTGCGGGGGAATACGCCCGGATTGAGTGATCAGATTTACGGCAGATGCCGGGTCTCGCGCACCAGGGCGAGATCATAGCCGATCGCGGCCGTGCGGGTCATGATGGTCGCCTTGACCGCATCCGAGAGGTTCGCCGTCCGGCTCATCTGCCACAGACACCGGCCGGACGGCTCGCCGGCCGCGACGACGAGGAGAATGGACGCGCGTCTCAAAGCCATCGGGAATCTACGGTTGAGGATCAGGCGCGCTGCAGGGCCATCTGGATCACATCGGTACGGCCCGACCGGAAGCCGGCCTCGCAGTAGGCGAGGTAGAAGCGCCAGAGGCGATGGAAGCGGTCATCGAAGCTCGCCTCCGTCCTGACGATCTCGCCCCAGGCGCTTTCGAAGCGTCGGGCCCATTCCGCCAAGGTCTCGGCGTAGTCGCCGCCGAAACGCACGATCCCCGCCTCGACCAGGCCCGCGCCGGAGATGTCAGGCGCCATCCGCGCTTCGGACGGCAGGGAGCCGCCGGGGAAGACGTACTTCTGGATGAAGTCGGTGCGCGCGTCGTACTCGTCGAACAGGTCGTCCTGAATGGTGATGATTTGCAGGCCCGCGCGGCCGCCGGGCGTCAGCACCTCATGGACCTTCTGGAAATAGGTCGGCCAGTACTCGCGCCCGACCGCCTCGAACATCTCGATCGAGGCGACGCGGTCGAACCGGCCCTCCACATCGCGATAGTCGATCAGCCGGATGTCGGCACGGTCGGCCAGCCCAGCCTCGAACAGGCGACGGCGCGCATAGTCATGTTGCTCTCGCGAGATGGTGACGCCGGTGACGACCGCCCCGACCTCGCGCGCCGCGAACTCGGCGAAACCGCCCCAGCCACAGCCGATTTCAAGCACGCTATGCCCCGGCTGCAGGTCCATCATCCGCGCCAGAGAAACGTACTTGACCCGCTGCGCATCTTGCAACGACTGCCCCGGCCGCTCGTAACGGGCCGACGAATAGGTCATCGAAGGGTCCAGCCAGGCCCCGTAGAAAGCATTGCCGAGGTCGTAGTGGGCGTGGATGTTCCGGCGCGAGCCGCGTCGACTGTTCCGGTTCAACCGATGCCCGAGCCAGTTGACCAAGTTCATCACCGGATTGCCGTCGAACAAGCGCCGGATGTGGTCGTAGTTGTTGACCAGGGTCTCCAGCAGGATCGCCAGATCGGGGGTGTCCCACTCGCCCGCCATGTAGCCTTCTGCAAAGCCGATATCCCCGCTTTTCAGCACGCGCGCGGCGAAGCGCGGGTCGCGGATGGTCAGGACGGCGGCGTGGCCGGGGGGCCTTGCCTGTCAACTGATGGCGAGCGCCGTCGGGCAGGACGAGGGTCAGCCGCCCCCAGGTCCAGTTGGCGGATAGCAGGCGCATAACCAGGGCGAAAACCGGAGACGCCGTCGGCCTGTTGTTTCGTTCGTCATAGAAGGTGGTGGTCATGAGATCAGACGACTCTTGCGCGGAGGACGGCGCCCCCCGGGGATTTCCAAAGATCAACGCGCAAGACGGCTCTCACGCGCCCGCCGCTGGATCGTGACAGAGTCCCGGGCCGGAGGCGGCTGTCGGGTCAGGCGCACGCCCTTGAGCCACAGTTTCAGCGCCTCCCAATGAATGGCGGCCATGACCTTGAGCGTCATAAGGGGCAGGGCCAGCGCCGCCGCCCACAACTGTCTGTCCTGCAGTGGTCGTCGTTCGCCGGACATGGCGGCGGTGATCAGGACACCCTCGGCGTCCAGACCGTCAATCGTCAGATCCAGCTTCTCTCCGGGTGTATGGCCGCGAAACGCATAGTCCATCTCCATGCCCATGAATGGCGAGACATAGAGGGCCTTGGCCGCGCCCTGACGGATCAGACCCGCCGCCTGATCCTCGCTCCGCACCGGGATGACGTAGGCGTGGCGCACGCCAAAGGTGCTGGTCACCTCATAGACCATGGCCGCCAGCCGGCCATCGGCCTGATGGCAGTAGTAGAGGCTGATCGGGTTGAAGACGTAGCCGAGTACACGCGGCATGGTCAGCAGACGGATCGGCCCGTCGCCGATGTCGACCCCGGCGCGCCTGAGGAAATCTTCGATCTGAAGGCGCAGCGCCGTTCCCGACCCGTCGCTGTGATCACGATCATGAAAGGAGAGCAGGTTGAACCGATTACGCGAGAACAGGCGAAGATGTCGGTCCAGCCCGTCGATTTCGGCCAGATCGAGCAGCAGCCAGAAGACGCGATAGTTCAACTGATGCGCCCGGGGCCGCAGCCTCCTGTGCATGACGTCGCCGCGATAGAGGGCTGAGGCCTGGGTCACGCGGCCTGCTCCACGACCTTCGATGCGGCGGGCGACAGATGAATGCGGCCGCTCTCGTTCTGGACCGACCACGGCCGCCGCACGCCGCCCAGTTGCTCGGCCACGGCCAGACCCGATTGCAGGCCGTCCTCATGAAAGCCCGCGCCGAAATGGGCGCCGCAGAACCAGACGCCGCCCTGCCCTTGTAGGCTCCACAACTGCTTCTGCGCCTGAATGGCGGCGGGGTTGAAGATGGGGTGCTCGTACAGCTCGCTGCGCAGCAGACTGTCCGGCCTGGGCGGGCGCGGCGGATTCAGGGTGACGAACAGGTCCTGACCCGGCAGCCCTTGCAGCTTGTTCATCCAGTAGGTCACGCACAGGCCCTCGTCGGCCCCGATATAGTTCCAACTGGCCCAGGCGCGGCGGCGTTGCGGCATCAGACCCGCGTCCGTATGCAGGACGGTCAGGTTGCGGCTGTAGCGGAAGGCGCCCAGCACCTCCTTCTCGCGCGCGGTCGGCTCGGCCAGCATGGCCAGAGCCTGATCGGCATGGGCGCCGATGACGACATGGTCGAAGCGCTCGACGCCGCCCTCACTGTCGTGGACCATGACGCCCTGATCCGTGCGCCGCACCCCTGTCACCCCGTGGTTCAGCCGCACGTCATCGATTTCATGCGCCAGGCGCTCGACATAGACCCGGCTGCCGCCCTCGACAGTGCGCCACAGCGGGCGTCCGACCAGTTTCAACAAGCCGTGGTTGCCGCAGAACCGGATGAAGGCCTCCGCAGGATAGTCCATCAGCGTATGCGCCGGCGACGACCAGATCGCCGCCGCCATCGGCAGCAGGTGATCATCGCGAAAGGCCTCGCTGAACCCCTCGCGCTTCAGATAGGCGCCCAGGGTCAGATTGGGATCGGTCAGGTCGCCCAGATCGATCGGCGCTTCGCGATAGAAGCGCATGATCTCGCCCAGCATGGACCAGAAGCGCGGACGCAGGACGTTGCGGCGCTGGGCGCGGCGTACTCGAACCGTCCGCCGTCCAGCGACACGGCAAACGACATATCGGTCGCGCGGGTCTCGACCCCCAGATGCGCGAACAAGGCGATCAGGTTGGGATAGGTGGCGTCGTTGAAGCAGATAAAGCCGGTGTCGACCGGCACAGCCCCCGTCGCCACGCCCGCGGTCACCGTGTTGGAATGCCCGCCCAGACGGTCGGCCTTCTCATAGACCGTCACCCTATGGCGCTGCGACAGCAGCCAGGCCGACGACAGGGCGGCCACGCCCGAGCCGATCACGGCGATCTTCAAACTGTCAGCGGCAGGATAGGACATGTCCGGATTACGCACCGGCGGCGCAATCGGATTGCGAATGATCCAGACATTTCCACGAAGCGTATTAGGCTTCATGCATGCCGAGGCTTCGTCACTCACATCCCCTGCGCGGCGGGCGTCCGGCATGAGCCTGCACGCGCTCTCGCCCGATCCGTTCGTGCATGATCGGCTGATCGAGGCCGTGGCGCTGAGACGCGACCGCGAGGCCTTCGCCCAGTTGTTCAGCTATTTCGCCCCCCGCCTGAAGGCTTGGCTGATCAAGTCAGGCGCCACGCCCGGCGCGGCCGAAGACTTCGCCCAGGACGCCATGCTGACGGTCTGGCGCAAGGCCGACCTGTTCGATGCGCGCAAGGCGCGGGCCGCCACCTGGATCTTCACCATCGCCCGCAACCGGCGGCTCGATATGCTACGCCGCGACGCCCGCCCCCTGCCCGTCCCCGAGATCGAACTGACGGAACAGACGGTCGAACGACATGACGACCTTCTGGTGCTGTCCGAAGACGCCGAGCGGGTTCGCGACGCCCTGTCGCGGCTCAAACCCGATCAGGTCGAGGTGCTGCGCCTCGCCTTCTTCATGGACAGCCCCCATTCCGAAATCGCCCGCCAACTCGACCTGCCGCTGGGCACCGTCAAATCACGTATCCGCAACGCCATGATCAAACTGCGCCTGATCCTCGAACCGTCCGAGGAGGCCGCCCGATGAAGGCTCTTCGCAACCCCTCCGAGGAACGCGTCCTCGCCTATGCCGCGGGGAACCTCAGCCCGCCCGAGGCCGTGGTGGTCGCCGCGCATCTGGCCCTGCGCCCCGCCAACGACGCCTGGGTGCGCCAGCTACAGGCCGTGGGCGGCGAGTTCCTGAGCGATGCGGCGCCCACCCCCATGGCAGACGACGCCCTGGCGCGGGCCATGGCGCGGATCGACACCGACGCGGGCGAGGTAAAGGCCCCGGCGCCGCTCAACGACATGCCCGAACTACCCGAACCCTTGCGCCGCTACGCCCTGGGTCGGTGGCGCTGGATCGGGCCGGGCATGCGGGTGCGGGACGTCCACGCTCCGCGCGACGGCGACTGCCGGGTCATCCTGCTGGAGATCGGTCCGGGGCGCGAGACGCCTCGCCACACCCACGGCGGGGTCGAACTGACCTGCGTCCTGTCCGGCGCCTACGCCACCGAGACCGAGCGGTTCGACGTCGGCGATCTGGAAGAGGCCGACCCCGAGGTGCTGCACCAGCCGCGCGTGGTGTCGGACGGCCCTTGCCTCTGCGTCGTCGCTCTGGACGGCCAGATTCAGCTCGAAGGATGGCTGGGCCGACTGATGCAGCCCTTCGTGCGGCTATGATCCGACTGCTGCCGCTCTGGGGCGCGGCGGCGCTGTTCATGGTGGTCGTCATGGCTGCGGCATGGATTGTACAACGCCGCACGGGCCAAGGCGGCTGGGCCGACGCCTTCTGGTCACTGGGTCTGGGCGCGGCGGGGGTCGGCGTCGCCCTGTTTCCTATGGACGGAGCCCCGCCCTCGCCCCGACAGTGGCTGACGGCGGCCCTGATCGGCCTGTGGGGTCTGCGGCTGGGTCTGCACATCGCCGCCCGCGCGGCTCATGAGGGTGAGGACGCCCGCTATGCCCGCCTGCGACAGGACTGGGGCGCGGACTTTCAGTCCAAGATGTTCGTGTTTCTGATGTTGCAGGCCGGGGCCGCGGCCTTTCTGGTGCTCAGCATCCTGCTGGCGGCGCGCAATCCGACGCCGGGCCTGACCTTGCAGGACGGTCTGGCCAGCCTGATCTTCGCGTCCGCCCTGCTCAGCGAAACCATCGCGGACCGCCAACTTGCGGCCTTCAAGGCTGATCCCGCCCATCGCGGGCAGGTCTGCGACGTCGGCCTCTGGGGCTGGTCGCGGCACCCAAACTACTTCTTCGAATGGCTGGGCTGGTGCGCCTGGCCGGTGTTCGCCATCGAACTCAGCGGCGCCTGGCCCTGGGGTTGGTTGGCGTTGAGCGGGCCTGTCTATATCTACTGGCTGCTGACGCGGGTATCGGGCGTGCCGCTGCTGGAGGCCCATATGCGCCGCTCACGCCCCGAAGCCTTCGCCGCCTACGTCGCCCGCACCAGCGCCTTCTTCCCGCGACCGCCCCGGCGCTAGACAGGCGTTCGAAGCAATCGCATCGCCAATGCGCACGCTATCGACGACGCCCCGGCGCTGACACACACGCCCCAGGCCATGTCGATCAGCGACAGCTTCAGGCTCCAGGTCTTCAGCGTGGCCAGATTGGTCAGGTCATAGGTTCCGTAGGCGAAGAGGCCGAACAACCCGCCCCAGATCAACGCCTTCTTCCAGCCGCCCTCGGCCAATCCAGGCAGGACGGCGAACAGGGTGAGACCGCCAGCATAGAGCGCATAAAAAGCGATGGCGGGCGCGAGCCTGAAGTTGTCAGCCAGCATTGACCCGATCAACGGGCGGTATAGCCGATCCCCCATGCTCCCGAGCCAGGCCGTGTCGATCACAGCGAAGGCGACCAGGGTCAGAAGGTAGGCGATCGCGATATTCATGGCGCAGCTCCATCAGCTCCTAATCCTATACGAACGGCGCGCCGCGCCGGATGCCCCGAGCTTTCGATCCCGCAGGTCGATACACGCGTCAGCGCCGGGGGCACGTCGTCGACGAAACCGCGCTGAGGCGACCGTGCCGGCCGGCTAGGTCCCGGCGAAACACCGAAGCTAGTCAGACGAAGATAGATGGAGCGACCAACCATATCGACGGCGACACTTCGAACTGACACTTGCTCAACGAAGCACTCGAACGACAAATTCCTCCTTGCTCAACCGTTTCCGAGAGCGCTCCACCCGGAAAAGGGTCTCGGAATCTTGCGAAGGGAAATCAGTCTCTTCAGAGCCATGAGCGACATCGGCAGGCAGGATGCAAGCGGGCCTTCTTGCGGGTTTAGTTGACGACGGCATTAATTCCATTATATTGGAATTATGGAATCAGAACCCGCCATTCTCGCCCTCGCCGCCCTGGCGCAGCCTACGCGGCTTGAGACCTTCCGCCTGCTGGTCCGGCATGAGCCCGAAGGCCTGCCTGCCGGAGAGATCGCGGATGCCCTCGCCGTGCCCGCCAATACCATGTCGTCGCACCTCGGGGTTCTGTCCCGCGCAGGTCTGATCAGTTCGGAGCGCCGTAGTCGGTCGATCATCTACCGGGCGGACCTCGATCGCCTCCAGGCGCTGGTCCTGTTCCTGCTCAAGGACTGCTGCCAGGGCCGCGCCGAACTGTGCGAGCCGCTGCTGGCCGAACTCACCCCCTGCCGCGCCTGAGGCTGTCATGGACGTCGTCATCTATCACAACCCCGCCTGCGGGACGTCGCGCAACGCCCTGGCCCTGATCCGCCACGTCGGGATCGAGCCGCACGTCATCGAGTACCTGAAGACGCCGCCCAGCCGCGCCATGATCACGGGGCTGGTCAAGCGCATGGGCGTTCCGCTGCGCAGCCTTCTGCGCGAGAAAGGTACGCCCTTCGCTGAACTGGGCCTCGGCGATCCCGGCCTGACGGATGACCAGCTTCTCGACGCCATCGAGGCCCATCCGACCCTGCTGAACCGCCCGATCGTCGTGTCGCCGCTGGGGGTGCAATTGTGCCGGCCGTCGGAGGCGGTCCTCAACATTCTGCCGGCGGAGGGGCGCAAGCCCTTCACCAAGGAGGACGGCGAAGTCGTCATCGACGCTGAGGGCCGGAGGGTCCGCTGATGGTCGACGCCGCAATCTCTGAGCAGCCGAACCGCCGCCTGTCCTTCCTCGACCGCTGGCTGACACTTTGGATTTTCGCCGCCATGGCGTTGGGCGTGCTGCTGGGTGTGGTCGTGCCGGGCCTTCCCGCCTGGATCGACGGCCTGTCGGTCGGAACGACCAACATCCCCATCGCCATCGGCCTGATCCTGATGATGTATCCACCGCTGGCGCGGGTGAAGTACGAGGAACTGCCGCGCGTCTTCGCGGACAGGCGCGTGCTCGCCCTGTCCCTGTTCCAGAACTGGGTGCTGGGGCCGGTGCTGATGTTCGCGCTGGCGGTCATCTTCCTACATGATCAGCCGGAATACATGACCGGCGTCATCCTGATCGGTCTGGCCCGCTGCATCGCCATGGTGCTGGTCTGGAACCAGTTGGCGCGCGGCGACAATCAGTATGTGGCGGGCCTGGTCGCCTTCAACTCGATCTTCCAGATCGCATTCTTCAGCCTCTACGCCTGGCTGTTCCTGACCGTTCTGCCGCCGATGTTCGGGCTAGAGACCAGCGTGGTCGACGTCAGCGTCTGGACCATAGCCGGCGCCGTCCTGGTCTATCTGGGCCTGCCCTTCCTCGGCGGCTTCCTGACCCGTCGGACTCTGGTCGCGAGGAAGGGGAACGACTGGTACGAGACGCGCTTCCTGCCGCGCATCGCGCCGATCACCCTGATCGCCCTGTTGTTCACCATCGTCGCCATGTTCAGCCTGAAGGGCGGCGAGGTGGTCGCCCTGCCGCTGGACGCCCTGCGCATCGCCATCCCCCTGACGATCTACTTTTTCGTCATGTTCCTGGTCAGCTTCCTGATGGGGCGGCTGATCGAGGCGGACTATCCGCGCGCCACGGCCCTGGCCTTCACCGCCGCATCCAACAATTTCGAACTGGCGATCGCCGTCGCCATCGCGGCTTTCGGACTGGCCTCGCCGGTCGCCTTCGCCGCCGTCATCGGCCCGCTGGTCGAGGTCCCGGTGCTGATCCTGCTGGTCTCGGTCGCCCTGTGGCTGGGCCGCCGCTATTTCCCAGCGACCGCGCCGAAGGATGTCTGTCGATGACCTTCAAAGCCACGCCCCTCCCCGAACCTACCCCAGACCTGATCGCCGTACTGGAAGCCGCAGGCTTGCCCACGGATGACCTCCAACAACCCGGCCGTCGTTTCTACCGCTTCGAGGACGATGCCGGACTGATCGGCTACGGCGGACTAGAGCAGATCGGCCACGACGCCCTGATCCGCTCCATGGTCGTCGTCGACGCCCGTCGCGGCTGTGATCTGGGCGCGGAAGTCCTCTCATGGCTGGAAGCCAGCGCGGCCGAGCAGAAGGCGACCACCCTCTACCTGCTCACGACCACGGCGACCGCCTTCTTCCAGCGACAGGGCTACGTAGTCCTGCCCCGATCAGCCGCGCCGACCGCCATCGCCGCCTCCAGGCAGTTTAGCGCCCTGTGTCCGGCTTCGGCAGCATTCATGTTCAAGGAGTTGCCTACCCAATGACCCGTCTTCGCGCCCTGCCCGATCCCGATCACCTGCCCGCGCTGGACCCGGCTTACCTGTCGAACCGTCCGGCGCTGGGCCTCGGCCTGAACGATCATCCGCCGCGTATCCTGCTGCTCTACGGCTCGCTCCGGGATCGGTCCTTTTCCCGCCTCTGCGTCGAGGAAGCCGCCCGCCTTCTGCGCTTCATGGGCTGCGAGACGCGTATCTTCGATCCCTCCGACCTGCCGCTGACGGATCAAGTCGACTACGACGACCATCCCGCCGTCCACGAACTGCGCGAACATGCCCTGTGGTCCGAAGGCATGGTCTGGAGCAGCCCCGAGCGCCACGGCCAGATCTCCGGGATCATGAAGCTTCAGATCGATCACCTGCCGCTCAACATGGGCGGCATGCGCCCGACCCAGGGCCGCACCCTGGCGGTCATGCAGGTGTCGGGCGGCTCGCAGAGCTTCAACGCGGTCAACACGCTGCGCCTGCTCGGCCGTTGGATGCGGATGATCACCATCCCCAACCAATCCAGCGTGGCAAAAGCCTTCATGGAGTTCGACGACGACGGCCGAATGAAGCCGTCCAGCTACTACGACCGCATCGTCGACGTCATGGAGGAACTGGTGCGCTTCACCATCCTGACCCGCGCCCATGCCGGGCAGTTGGTGGACCGCTATTCCGAACGGAAAGCTTCAGGCGTACCGATCGACGCAGCTAACGACCTGTCCGCCATCGCGATCCGGTCGGCTTAGCGCCATGAGCAGTCACAAGGACAACGCCTGCCGGGAGTCTGCTTTCAAGCACGATGCCTAATTCGCAAGCCGACCCATTGCGGTCGTTGAGACGGATGTCCCAGAAGGTCCCGACCATGACTCATGGCAGCAGTTCGGACGCCGCCGACTGCCCCTTTGACGCTGAGGCGCAACGTCGCAGGTTAGATATACAAGGGAAATGAAGCGGGCTGGGCTCTTGCACCGGACCTTGGGGCCGGTCCCAAGGTGGCCTCATGTCGAGTACCTCTTCATCACCGACCAGGTCGCGCTGGCTGGGACCTGGCGAACTGGCGCGCGAGGCCAACACGTCGATCAAGGCGCTTCGGGTCTATGAGAAAGCTGGCCTGCTGACGCCGGATCGGC
Organism: Brevundimonas sp.; assembly: GCA_022712235.1. Taxonomy (GTDB): domain Bacteria; phylum Pseudomonadota; class Alphaproteobacteria; order Caulobacterales; family Caulobacteraceae; genus Brevundimonas. The sequence goes on from JALAGW010000249.1 coordinate 13,138, forward strand.
GCGCGGGCGGGTGGCGTCTGTATGGGCCCGAGCACGTCGCGCGCCTGCATCAGGTTCTGGCGCTTAAGGCGCTGGGCCTGTCGCTCAAGCAGATCGCAGTAGTACTCAATCGGGACGATATGGCTATCGGCCGGATCATGGAGCTTCAGGCCCTGCACTTGGCGACGAATATACGCGCCGCTCGCGATCAACTGAAGCGGGTTCAGCAGGCGCGGGACCAACTGGTGAACGAGGGGCGGATAACGGATGCGCTGTTGCTGGAGCTGGCGCGCGACTTGGCGCCCGCGCCAGCCTTGGGGCTGACTGACGTGCGGACCGCCATCCAGGCGGCGACGCTGGACGGGGAAGAGCAGGCGGCTGTCGAAGCCGTCATCGACGGATGCCGGGCTGACCCAGCCACTGAGGCAAGCATTCGCGACCTGCTGGCTGAAGCCGTCATCGCCGCAGCGGAAGGCGGGCCGGGATCACGTCGAGCCCAAGCCTTGGCTGAACGTTGGCTATCCTTGGCCGATGCGCTCGACTTGCCCGCCGCGAACACAGGCCAAGCCGACGCGCTGCGTCGTGTCGCCGTCCGCATGATGGCGGACCCGACCCTGAAAGACGCCCTGACATTCCTGCGCGACGCCGTTGAGCGGCGGGGCGCTCCCTCACAAAAGGTCTGACCCTTGCGAACCAAGTCCCTGCTTCTCGCCGCTGTCCTGATGTTCGGCGCGGCGTCGCCTGTCCTTGCTGCCGACGCGACCGTCTATACCGGCGTCACCATCCTCGATCCTGTGACGCAGCGCCGGCTGCCGGATCACTACATCGTCGTGCGCGGCGAACGCATCGAAGCGATGGGCCAGGGCCTGGTCCCTGAGCGCTACATCGGGGCGATACGCTCCGACATGAGAGGTCGCTTCGCCATGCCGGGCCTGTTCGATACCCACGCCCACATTACCCTGGGGCCCGTGGCGCCAAAGATCGACAAGGACGGCGAGGTCAGTCTGGTAGTGGCGGGAAACGACGCCATCACCCGTCATGACGCCCTGATGCTGCTGGCGGCCGGGGTGACGACGATCCGGGATACGGGCGGAGATACGGCGCGCATGATCGCCTATCGCGAAGCAGTCGCCCAAGGACGACTGAGGGGGCCGGAAGCTCGGATTGCGGGGGCGGTGATCGACCGCTCCGCCTTTCCCGTGACCGGCTTGGTCGATCGCGTTGATGACGTGCATGGCGTGGCCGACCTCGTGAAGGCGCAGGCGGCGGCCGGCGTGGACTACGTCAAGCTATACGAGGCCCTCACCCCTGAGGACCTGGCGGCGGGGATCGCCGCCGCGCATGCTGCTGACGTGCCTGTTATTGCCCACCTGGGCGACGTCAGCTGGACAAAGGCGGTTGAGTTGGGCGTCGACTCTCTGGTTCACGCCATGCCGATTTCACCGGATCTGCTGCCGGCCAACAGACGCGCCAGCTATTTGGCCGAGCGTCGGCCCGGAGCTTACGGTTTCTTTGAGTGGTATGAGCAGGCCGATCTCGACGGCCCCGAAATCCAAGCCATGATCCGCACACTGGCGGACGGGAAGGTTTCGGTGGACGCGACCTTGATCGCCTTCAGCCTCGCCTTCAACGGCGACGACCTCGCCTATCGCGAGAAGGATGTGGACTGGGCCGATCCCGGCATGGTGGAGAATTGGCGCACGGCCTTCCGTTTCGATCTGGGTTGGGAGCCGGAAGACTATGCCCGGGCGAAAGCCGTCTGGCCCAAGGTGGAACGCCTTGTTCGCATGCTGCACGAAGCGGGCGTGCCCCTGACCCTCGGCACTGACATGAATAACCCTTTCGTATCGCCCGGCGTCAGCCTGGCCCGCGAGGCGGCCTTGCACGTCGAAGCTGGCGTACCGACCTGGGACGTGCTGGCGATGGCGACCAGCAACGCCGCCCGCTCGCTGAGGATGGAGGAGCGCACCGGGCGTCTAGCGGTCGGGTTGGAGGCTGACATACTGTTTCTCGATGCCGATCCGTCTCTCGACATCCACGCCCTGTCGCGGGTCGTCGCCGTCGTAGAAAACGGACGTATGCATCTGCCTGACGAGCTGAAGCGCGCAGCGGTGCAATGAACCGCTGATGTCCACATTCGGCTCCCCCTTGGTGGAGAGCAGGTCAGGGTTCCGCTTCCCACCCTTTCAAGACATCTGGAACGTCTGCCTTTCGGGCGCCCGCATTGGCGACCACCCTGTCCACCAACCCAAGAGTTAAGCGGATTTAATACCCACGTTCATATTGAACGGCGCGCACCGGCGGCTATCGAGGTAGAAGCCTGACGGTATTGATCACGGGGATTCAGAGTGTCGAGAAACAGCCTCAACGCCGGTGCGGGCCGCGTCATCGCCAGTCTTGCCGCCTGCCTCTTCTCCTTCGCTCCGGCCATGGCTCAGGATCCAGCGCGCATGGATCGGATCGTGCAAACCTCGGCCGAAGCGGGCGCGTTTTCGGGCGCTGTCCTGGCCGCCCGTGACGGCGAGGTTCTGCTCGACAAGGGCTATGGCTTTGCTAATCGCGAATGGTTGATTCCCAACGACGGCGACACTGAGTTCCGTCTAGGGTCGATCACCAAACAGTTCACCGCCGTCGCCATCATGATCCTGAACGAGCGCGGGCTGGTCGATCTGGATGCACCGATGAAGACTTGGTTGTCGGATGCGCCTGCGGCTTGGGATCAGGTCACGGTAAGACGCCTGCTGGCCCATACCGCCGGCATTCCAAACTTCACCAGTTTCGATGATTTTCAGTCGACGAAAGCCCTGCCGGCGACGCTCGACAGCCTGATCGCAAGGTTTCGGGACAGCCCGCTCGATTTTCAGCCTGGCGAAGGGCGGAAGTATTCCAACTCGGGTTATGTCCTGCTGACCGCCGTGATCGAAAAGGCCAGTGGAAAAACCTACGCCGACTTTCTCTCGGAGACGCTTTTCCAGCCTCTGGGCATGCGCGACACAGGCTATGACAGAAACGCAACCATCCTGCCGCGTCGCGCATCTGGCTACACGCCGACCGCCGGCGGCGTGATCAACGCCGAGCATTGGGACATGAGCATTCCCCAAGGCGCTGGCGGGCTCTATTCGACTAGCCATGACTTGTTGAAGTGGGAGCAAGGGCTGTTCGGAGGGCGCGTGTTACGCCCGGCCTCCCTCGAACTCCTGACGACGCCCGTTCGTGATGGATACGCGTTCGGCGTCTTCGCCATTGAAGCGGAGGGCAACACCACTATTGCGCATTCAGGCGGGCTGAACGGCTTCAACACCTACATGGCCTATGATCCCGACCGCCATACGACCGTGATCGTACTCGGGAATCTGAACGGAACTGCGCCGGACATGCTGGGAGCCTCTCTCATGGCGCTCGCGCGCGAAGACGGAAGGCCCGGCCAGAGCTCGGCGTCTCCCGAGACGACGGCGCTCCAAGGGTATGCAGGCATTTATGAGAGGGCGCCGGATGCGTCCATTTCGATATCCGTCGCAGACGGTACGCTATTCAGCCAGACCGGCGATCAGGACCCAATCGAACTTTCGGCGAACTCCGGCGACGTATTCGTCATCCCTGATGGCGATGCCCGGATCACCTTCACGCGCGACGCCTCGGGCGCCATTGCCGGTCTCATCCTGCACCAGGACGGCCGCGACTGGATCGCCAGCAAGTCATAGGGAAGTCCGTCAACTGGCCGTGGGGGATGTCCGGACATTGAGCCCGGCGTGATGTCCGCTTCCCACCCTTAAGCGAACTTCGGTTCACGACCCGTTGCGGACGTTGCTCCGCGCCTTTGCCGGTTCTGGCCTTGCCGCTGTCCTCGCTGGATGCAAGATGGGAGAGATGATGATGAAGGCCAACCATTTCCCGCTGATCTGAAGCGACTCGCGCTGGCGCCCGTATGCGCCGCTCAGATCATTTTTCGGCCCGGAAAGGGCCAGGGAGAACAACTGTGCCCCATCCTGAGCATGAGGGTCTGACCGACGGTCAGATCCAGAACTTCATCAGCGACGGCTTCGTCAGACTCGACAACGCATTCAGCGCCGATCTCGCGGCCCGGTGCCGTGACGAGCTGTGGTCGGAAATCGGCCTATCACCCCATGACCCCAAAGGGTGGACACAGCCTGTGATCCGGATCGCGTCAAAATCGTCCGAGCCCTTTGTCCAGGCGGCCAATACGCCACGGCTGCATCGGGCCTATGATCAGTTGGTTGGCGCCGGGCGCTGGCTTCCCCCACCTGGTCTCGGGACTTTTCCGATACGCTTTCCATCACCGGAGTCGGCTGGAGACGACGGCTGGCACATCGACATGAGCTTCGGCGACTCGCCGGACTTCTTGGAATGGAGAGCCAATATCAAGAGCAGCGGACGGGCGCTTCTGATGCTCTTCCTGCTATCGGACGTCGGAGAAGAAGACGCGCCGACCCGCATACGACGAGGATCACACACTATAATCGCACGCGAGCTTCTGCCTTACGGTGAGCGGGGTGCGTCCCTGCGGCAGCTGGCGGCAGACAACTTTGTCTCCACTAGCGGCTGCCCGGTCAGCCTGGCGACAGGGCCTGCAGGCACGGTGTTCCTGTGCCATCCCTTCCTTGTCCATGCGGCGCAGACGCACCTGGGAACTGAACCGCGCTTCATGGCCCAGCCACCCCTGCTACCCCGAGGCGAGTTCGACCCGGCGTCGCCACCCTCACCCGTCCAAATCGCCATTCGCCGAGCCTGCGGATTGGCCCTGTGACTGGCCGCGCCCGAGGCGATCTTCCGCCCCGGGTGCATCCAGCCTGACGCCCGCTTCCCACTCGAAGCGGCCCTGGTCCGCGACTGACCTCTTCTGGATCCCCCAAGCCCCCTTGCAGCGGGAGGCGCCCTATTCAGTCGAACCCGATCCAGGCCTCCAACCGCTTGCGGCGAGGAAGGCTTGGGCATCCGAAAACTCAAGGATGTCCTTTAGCGCGGCCGTCTTGTCGGCGGCCTTCTCGTAATAGCTTTTGGCGATGCGGTAGCCGACCCAGTAGCCGATGTCCGACGGCTTATCCTTGGTGGAATTATAGAACCACTCCGACAGGTCGGTCTTGTCCATATCAGCACTGAATGCGACCTCGATTTCATGCTCCCGCCCTCGGACCAGGGGGCCGAAATAGGTATATGCGGGACGACCGATCAGCACCTCGGTGACAACTCGGCACCGCCCTCGAGCAAGGCCGTTTCGAGGACGGTCAGGTCCGTCTTCTCTGTCAGACCCGGGTTCTGCTGGGCATGAACATATTCGTGCACCAGGACGCCCACGAAACGGCTCTCGATGTCAGGCTCAATGAAGTCCGTTGCACACAGGGCTTCCAGCCCGACCTGTATGCCCGTGACCGAACTGCCGATGGCGACGGGGCGGCCGCGGCCCACAGCCAGGGTGACAGAGGGGAGACGAGCCTCAGGATAGAGGCTTACGAGTTTTGCCAGGGCTGCGTCGACCTGGCCTTTGACCTGCGGCAGGACGCTCGAACACGCCCTGGCCTGCCGGTAGATTTCCGGTCTTGAGACCATAGCCTCGGCGACGCGAACCGCCGTCGTACGTCTGGCGTCGAAGAACGTGCGCAAGCCTGGCGATCCGACGTCGATGTAGCCTGACTGGATCTGCTCGGCGGTCGGTCTGCCGTCGGTCGCGTCGTAGAGACGATAGAAGAGGTCGACGTCCGATATGTCGAGGGTCGCGCTCGACTGCGCCCAGACCGGACTGGACAACAGGCAGGTCAGAACGACGCTCGCCGTGAAGATCGATAAACGCATGTCCGTTTCTTTCGAATGTGAAGGCCGGGACGCGCCGTTGCCTGGACGCGGCTTCGTCGGGGCGCTGCTTCGTCAGGGCGTCAGGCCCCCTATCGGAGACGCAGGGCGTGCAGGTTGAGCCTTGCGCCCTATAGATCCGACTCCGGCGCAATGGTGTGGATCACCTCGCCGCTTGCGTTCAGGAACTCGATGGCTCCGAAGCCTTCTTCAGTCACCGTCAGACGCACACGGGGTTTGTCGTTCTTGTCCGATAGAGCCACCGTCGGCGTTCCATCTGCAGCGACCGCAAGCTCCATCCGCGTGGGTGTCAGGACGCCAGGAACCAGCGCACCGCCCAGCCCCGGGTCGCGGATCAGGGGCGGCGCCTGATTGATGACAAAGCTCACCGAGCCGTCCGGAGAAACCCGCCAGCCGATCGCGTCCATGGCCGGGTGGTCCAAGGCCAGGACGGCCGCGCCGCCTTCGATATCCGCCGTGCCGAAGCCGCCGCGCTCGCTGCCCTTTTCATCATAGATGACCAGGCCGGCGACATCGAAGGCGCGTTTGTACTGAATGCCGTCGATGATCGGGGCCGGGGTCGTGCCGGCCAGGGTCATGCGGATCGTCCCGTCGGCGTCGACGATATCGATGCGCCGGGCGATGATGCGGTCATGATCCGGCGTCACGACACGCGTTTCCGGCGTGCGCGTCTCGATGATTTTTTCCAGCACCTCCAGCGAAGGTCGGCGCGGGCTCTCCTGCGCGAAGGTCGGCCCTGCGCAGATTGCGGGGGCTGTCAGCACGAGCGGAAGCAGTTTCATTGGTGTTCTCCAGACGCGGGGCCGAGCCGCACGGCGGCAGGGGCTGTGAAGGCCTCGCGGGCCGGGGTCAGCCGGCTGCGGAAGGCTTCGCGGCTTCATGCTCGCGGAAGGGTTTCAACTGATCAGCCAGGGCCCGCTTGAACGCCGGACGCGCCTCAGCCCGGGAGACGTAGTCGGCGAGCCGGGGAAAATCGGCGACGATGTCGGTGTGGCGCAGGTCGCGCAGGACATGGACCATCAGGATGTCAGCGGCGCTGAAACGGTCGTTGGCGAACCACTGACGCTCCCCGAGCGCCGCCTGCAACTCGCCCAGGCGGCTGCGCAGGAAGGCCTCCGCCTCCGGTCGGCGAGCCTTGGCCCAGGCCTTGTCGGCGTGGAACAGGTCGATGCCGGCCAACTCGGCGACGAAGGGCTCGACGCTGTTCATGGCCGCGAAGAGCCAGGTCATGACCATGGCCCGGCCCGCGTCGTCGGACGGCATGAGCTGGTCCGAGTGCTCGGCGATACACAGGACGATAGCCCCGCTCTCGAACATCTCGACCTTGTCGTCGCTGTAGGCAGGAACCTGGCCGAACGGCTGAATGGCGCGATAGGCGGGCGTGGACTGGTCCTCAAACCCGATCAACCGGTCGTCATAGCCAAGCCCTGCCTCTTCCAGCGCCCAGCGCACGCGGATGTCGCGGACAGACCCCTGGGCGAAGGGCGGCACCCATTTGAATGCTGTGACCTGGATCATGTGACGTCCCTTCCCTCCCTGCCCGCGCACTGGTCCACGCAGGTTTTGTTGACCAATAGGTTGATATCAACATACAATCCATCATGTCAAATGACGTTGCGCCATACAGACAGACCCTGCACATCCGCGATCATTGCCTGTGCCTTCACGCACAGAGGGCGGCGCGGGTCCTGTCACGCCGGTTCGACGACGCCTTTCGTCCCTACGGCATCACCAGCGGGCAGTTCTCGCTGATGAACGGCTTGAACCGCCCGGAACCGCCGACGATCAGCGC
>JALAGW010000250.1 GCA_022712235.1 Brevundimonas sp.
CCTCTGCTGCTTGATCGACGCCGGCTGGTGCTGGGCGGCGGCCTGGGGCTGGCGGCGCTGGGCCTGCCGGGCGGCGCGGCGCTGGCGAAGGCGCTTCTCGGCGCCTCGGGCTTTACCCACGGCGTTGCCAGCGGCGAACCAGGGCCGGACTCTCTGCTGTTGTGGAGCCGCTACGTCCCGGCGAGCGGAGCCGACGAGGTCCGCCTGGACGCCGAGATCGCCCTGGACCCAGGCTTCCATCAGGTCGCAGCGCGCGGCGTGGTGCGGACCGGCGCCTATCGCGATTGGACGGCCAAGATCACCCTGGACGGCCTGCAACCGGGCGCGACCTACTGGTATCGATTCATTGCGGCGGACGGGAGCCGGTCGCAGGCGGGCCGGGCGCGGACCCTGCCGGTCGGTCGGACCGAGGGGTTCCGCATCGGCCTGTTCTCCTGCTCTAACCTGCCGATGGGCTGGTTCAACGCCTATGCTCATGCGGCGGCGCGCGACGACGTCGACCTGTGGCTGCACGTCGGCGACTATGTCTATGAGTACGGCCTGGGCTCCTACGCCGTGGACGACCGCATCGCCGAGCGCGCGGTCCTGCCCGCCCATGACCACGAGATGGTCGCCCTGGCCGACTATCGCCTGCGCTTCGCCTGCTACCGCGCCGACCCCGACCTGCAGGCCGTGCATGCGGCGGCTCCCATGGTCTGCGTCTGGGACGATCATGAATCGACCAACGACAGCTGGGAAGGCGGGGCGCAGAACCATCAGGCGGCGACTGAAGGCGACTGGAGCACACGCCGCGCCGCCGCCGCTCAAGCCTATCTTGAATGGATGCCGATCTCGGAAGAGCCCTGGAAGGCCTATCCGATCGGCGATTTGGCCACCCTTTACCGCACGGAATCGCGCCTGATCGGCCGGACGCGCCAGGCCGACATCGGCGCCGCCTATCGCGAGGGGACCGACGCGGCCCTGACCGTCTTCCGCGACGGCGTCTGGCAGGACGCCTCGGCTTCCATGCTGGGCTCGACCCAGGAGGCCTGGCTGGCGCGCGAAATGCGGATCAACGCACGCAAGACAGCCTGGCAGGTGGTGGGCATGGGCACGATCATGGGGCGCACCGTCATGCCCCAGGACGCCGTCAGCTGGCTGCGCTCGGACCTGAGCGAAGGCGCCGTCCGCTCCTTCACCAACGCCGCGCGGGCGGGCCGGGTCGGTCTGCCCATGTGGATGGATCGCTGGGACGGCTATCCGGCGGCGCGCTCGCGCTTCCTCAAGGCGGCGCAGGCGGCCGACGCCGACCTGGTCATGCTGGCGGGCGACAGCCACAACGCCTGGGCCTATTCCCTGACCGAGGACGGGCGCCCGGCCGGGGTGGAGTTCGCCGGCCAGGCCGTGACCTCCAACGGCATTGAGCGGCAACTGGGCGTGCCGCCGTCGGTCGCCGCCCGCTCCTTCGTCGCCGCCAACCCCGAGATGGCCTGGGCCCAGACCAGCGGGCGCGGCTACATGATGATCGACATCACCCCGGAGCGCGTCGGCGGCGAGTGGATCTTCATGGAGACGATCAAGGCGCGCAGCACCGCGGTCGCTGGCGCGCATCGGATGACAGTCCAGAAGGGACGGCGACGTTTCCTCGCCTGATGGTTTGCAGGCCTTCACGCAGGTCGTCGTGCGGGTTTCGGAATGTCGTGTTTGGGGCAGAGGCGCAATGACCGTTCATGGCGCATTGCTGATCTCAGGTCTGTGGTTCGCCGCTTATTTTGAGAGCGCGGACGCCCTCCAGAACGTCCGCCTGTTTGAACAGTCAGTCAGCATCGCTCGCCGTCACTGAGCCATCAGGTTTGTCTTCTAAAGGGTCAGTCGCTCTCCATCAGCCGGGATCAGCAGACGATCGGCGAAGCCTTGTTCTTGCGAGAAGGCGCGCAGATCGGCACGGCTGAGGGTGCAGTGGTTCACCGCCTCCATATGGGTGGCGATGATTTGGGCGTCGGGCGCAGCCCGGTGAACGGCGAGGACGTCCTGTCGTCCCATGATGATAGGACCCAGGTCCAGGATCTGGGCGAAGCCGGCGTTGAGGACGATGACCTCGGGTCGGTGGCTGGCGATGGCCTGGTCGACGGCGCCATTCCACACGGTGTCGCCGGCCAGGTAGAGGGTCTTCTCGCCTGGATGGCTGAGGACCACGCCGCAGACCTCACCCAGGAGCTCAGGCAGGGCGCGCACCACGGCGTCAGGGCCATGCTGTCCGGCGGTCTTCGTCAGACGCACGCCCCGGAAGGCCGTCGCATCGGTCAGAACGCGCACGTCGGAGAAGCCCTGGCCCCTTATGACGGCGGCGTCAGCGTCGTTCTGCACGAAGATCGGCAGACCCTTGGGGACGAGCGCCTGAGCCGCCTCGTCCCAGTGATCAGGATGGGTGTGGGTGACGACCACGGCGTCGACCGCCAGAAGCTCCGGCAGGGACGTGGGTAGAGGGACCAGAGGATTGCGAAGATGGCTCATCGCCGTTCCGGGAAAGCCCGGGAAGGCGCCCTGGTCGGCCAGCATGGGGTCCACCAGAAAACGAACCCCGGCATAGTCGATCCTCAATGTGGCGTTGCGGATCTGGGTCACTGTGGCGCCGCCCGGGCTGGCGACGGCAGGTTGGAAGGTCGAGGTCGAAGCCGCAGCGACGACGGCGGCGCCGACCAGCATCTGGCGACGCGATGGTGCGAGGGTATTCACGGCATTCACTCCTGATCGGCGGTCACATCGGCGGTCGAGACGATCTCCGCCACGGCGAAACCCAGGGCGGCCATAAGCGCGGCGTGGACCTGAGCTGCAGGCACGGTCATGCCGTCAAACTCCAGATCGCGGGTAGCGCAGGCGTCGTGAACGACCAGGGTCTTGTAGCCGAGGTCGGCCGCCGCCCGGCTGGTTGCGTCGATACACATATGGCTCATGGCCCCGACCAGCACGACCTCCTCGACGCCGCCTTCCTCCAGCAGAGCCTTGAGGTTCGTGTCGCGGAACGAGTTGGGATAGTTCTTCAGGACGACCGGCTCGCCCGCCATCGGCGCCACGCTCTCGTGGATGGCGACGCCAGGCGTGCCCGGCGTGAAGAAGGGGGCCTGCGGGTCGGGGAATTCGTGCCGCACATGAACGACCATGTCGCCCTTGGCGCGAGCGTCATCCATCACCTGGCGGGCTTGCGAAGCGGCGGCTTCGATCCCGACCAGGGGAAGCTTGCCGGTGTCGAAATATTCGTTCTGGATATCGATGGCGATAACGGCGCGTCTGGTCATGAGACCCTCCTTTGACAGGTTGACGCCCTAGCTATGGCCTGGCGGCTCTCTATGTGAGTGTCGGTAACGACAAACATCGGGCTGAAACCGCCATGCTCCACATCGGCGTCCTCATCTATCCCGGCGCGCAGATGGCGGCGGTCCTGGGCATGACGGATCTCTTTCGCGTGGCGGGCGACATCGCGGCGCGGCGACATGATCAGGACGTTCGGCCCCTTATGGTGAGCCACTGGCGCGCGGCGACGCCGGGCCAGGGGCCGGAATGCGTCTTCGCCAGCGGCGGTGATGAGGGAAGACCCCCCGACGTCTGCATTCTCCCGCCGAGCCTTGAGGGGCCGCCCGTGCAGGATGACCCGGCCACGACGGACTGGCTGCTTTCCCAGCATCAGAGGGGGGCCACCCTGGCCTCCGTATGCACGGGCGCCTTTGTTCTTGGGGCGACCGGTCTTCTCGCGGGGCGGTCGGTGACCACCCACTGGACCTATGAGGCGGCGTTCGGCGCCCGTTTTCCCGAGGCCCGGGTCAACACCGACCGTCTGATCCTTGACGAGGACGACATCATCACGGCGGGCGGCCTGATGGCGTGGACGGACCTCGCGCTGGCCTTGATCGACCGCCATCTCGGCGCTGAGGTGATGATCGAGGCGGCCCGCACCTTCCTGCTGGACCCCCCGGGACGAGAGCAGAGCTTCTACAGCGGCTTTTCACCCAGGCTGGATCACCAGGACCCCGCCGTTCTGAAAGTCCAACATTGGCTGAGCGACACGGAGGCCAAGACGGTGGATGTCGCCACCCTCGCCGCCCAGGCTGGCCTGGAGGAGCGGACCTTCCTGCGTCGTTTCCACAAGGCGACAGGGATGACCTCGACCGAATACTGGCAGCGGCTGCGCGTCGCCCGCGCCCGCAACCTCTTGCAAGAAGGCCTTCTGTCCACGGACCAGGTCGCCTGGGACGTCGGGTATTCTGATCCGAGCGCCTTTCGCCGGGTCTTCAACCGCGTGGTCGGCCTGACCCCCGCCGAATATCGAAATCGATTCAGGGGGCGAGGGGGCCGCGACGATATCTGAATATCGACTTGCAGGCTGATACCGAGTGCCTGCTTATGGCGCGTTCAAGTCAGTGAACAATGCCGACAGGCAGGTGCGCCTTGTCGTGCTTGCCGACACGCTGGATCAGCGACTGCCCGGCCTCGTTCATGCCGATGACCCGCACCTCCGCGCCCTGACGGCGATAGCGGAACACCACCTTGTCCACGGCGACGACGGCGGTGAGGTCCCACAGATGCACGTCGGTCATGTCGATCTCGACACGGGTCGGCTGGCCATGATGCTCGAATGAGGCGGCGAAGACGTCGGCCGAGCCGAAGAACAACTGGCCGCTGACGCGATAGCGCAGCACGCCGGGCTCGGCGGTTTCGATGTCCTGCACGACGATAGTCTTGCCCAGCTTCCGCATGAAGAAGATGGCTGACAGGATCACGCCCAGCACCACGCCCTTGGACAGGTCATGCGTGACGACCACCGTGATCGTGGTGGCCAGCATGACGATGGAGGACTGGACCGGGGTCGAACGCAGGCTCAGCACTGACTTCCAGTCGAAGGTTCCGACCGAGACCATGATCATCACCGCCACAAGCGCGGCCATCGGAATGCGCGCCACCCAGTCCTGAAGCACCAGGATCAGAAACAGCAGGAACAGGCCCGCCCACAGGGTCGACAAGCGCCCGCGCGCGCCGGAGGTCACATTGATGATTGATTGGCCGATCATGGCGCAGCCCGCCATGCCGCCGAACAGGGAGGCGGCGATGTTGGCGATGCCTTGCCCGCGGGTCTCGCGGTCCTTGTCCGACGGCGTGTCAGTGATGTCGTCCAGAAGGTTGGCGGTCAGCAGGGATTCCAGCAGACCCACGAAGGCCAGGGTCGCCGCGACCGGGGCAATGGTAGTGAAAGTCTCCCACGTCAGGGGGACGGCCGGGAGATGGAACATCGGCAGCGTCGAGGGCATCTGCCCCATGTCGCCGACGGTGCGGACATCCAGTCCGGACCAGATGACGAAGGCGCTGATGACCACAATAGCGATGAGGGGCGACGGGATCGCCTTCGTGATCCGCGGTACGCCGTAGATGATCGCCAGCGATGCCGCGACGAGGGCGAAGGTCTGCCAGTTGGCGCCGATCAGCTCGGGCATCTGCGCAAGGAAAATCAGGATGGCTAGCGAGTTGACGAAACCGGTCATCACGCTGCGGCTTACGAAGCGGATGTAGCGACCCAGCTTCAGCAGCCCGACGATGATCTGGAATACCCCGGTCAGCAGAGAGGCGGCGAATAGGTATTCAAGCCCGTGGTCCCGGACGAGCGTGACCATGACCAGGGCCATGGCGCCGGTCGCAGCTGAAATCATCGCGGGGCGACCGCCGACGATGGAGATGGTCACTGCGATAATGAAGCTGGCGTAGAGGCCTACCGCCGGATCGACCCCGGCGATGATGGAGAAGGCGATCGCCTCGGGGATCAGGGCGAGGGCGACGACCGTACCAGCGAGCAGGTCGCGGCGCGGGTTGGCGAGCCATTGCTGGCGCGCGGAAATGATTAGAGACATTGGAGGTTCATCAAGATGAGCCGCATCCCGCAGCTCGGTTTCCTGACGGATGAGCGGTCAGGATAGCCACCGGCCACACTGCGAAGAGGGCGCGGTCCAAGTTGAGACCCATCTCATGCCTTCAAGCTACGGACGAAGCAAGCGACGAATCCGACTCAGAATTCACACTGGCGAAGCGTCATGTTTGCCGAATGGCCCGGATGTTCGCATGCGGCGAAGAAGTGTCTATCGTCCATGACATCAAGATAGGGCAAAGCGGCCAGCAGCCGCGCCTCCCAGGATCAGCAGGGGCATCCATCGCGGTTTGAGGGTCCATGCGGCGATCAGTGCGCCGGCGAAGATCAAACCTGCGATCCCGAGCGACGGTACGGAGTGAGCCGTTGTCCAGGCCAGTTGAAGCGAGGTGGCCGCGATCACGCCGACGACGGCTGCGGCCACGCCCGCCATAAGGCGGTGCAAGGCCGGGTTCTCGACGACGGCCTCCAGATGGTTGAACAGCACCATCGAGAAGGCGAAGGCTGGCAGGAAAATTCCGGCCGTGACCGCCAGGGCGCCTGCCCAGCCGCCGACTATATAGCCGGTGAAGGTGCCGAAAATCACCAGAGGCGCCGGCAGGACCCCGGCCAGAGCCACCCCGTCCAGAAAGACGCCGTCAGGCAACCAACCGCGTCCGACGGTATCAGCGCGCACATAGGGGATAGCGGTATAGGCGCCGCCAAATGTCAGCAGGCCGCCTTTCAATCCGGCGACGAACAGAGCGGCGAGCTGAGGCGACGGCTCGGCCGAAATCGCGACTGCCGGCGGGGCGACCTCCAGATGGATACCGAACAGGATGGCGGCGATGACGGCGGCGACGGCGATGGCGGCGCCTACCCACGGACGTTGGTCCAAGGCGTAGATCAGACCGCACGCCAGAAGCGGTATCCAGAAGGGCGCGTGCAGCAGGGCGGCTGCAAAGGCTCCGATCGCCAGAGCCCACAACAGACGGTCCTCCAGGACGTGGGAGCCGATGCGATGGACGGCGCGGATGATGATGGCGACCACGACGATCTGGACGCCCAATAGCAGACCGGTCAAGCCAGACTGTCCGGCGATGAAGCGTTCGTAGAGCCAGGCCGCCGCCAGCATCAGGACGAACCCGGGCATCATGAAGCCCAGACCCGCGAGAAGGCCGCCGATCCGGCCGCGCGCCATCATGCCCATGTGGACACATAACTCGTGCGCTTCAGGACCGGGAAGCACCTGCATGACGGCAAGCAGACGGTTGAAGCGTGGGCTTGAGAGCCATCGTTCATCGTCGACGAGGGTGTGACGGATCATGGCGATCTGGGCCACGGGGCCGCCGAAGGCGAGCATGCCGAAACGCAGGAATTTGAGGAAGAGCGCCGCCAAGGACAGTCGGGGCGGTCCCATGGCGTCTGAGGGAGCGGTCATGCCTTGCCTCATGGATCATGTGTTCTGGCGACAAGGCGCCGTTCAGCGTCGCGATCGCGCGTACTGTCTATCATTGATCGCGTTTGGCAGGTCTACGTTGCGGAACAGAACGAGGGCCCTCGTGGAAGCCGTTCATCAGGCCGTCGTGATCCTCAAAAGTCCGGCAGCGCCTGATCGGCCCGGCCCCAGGAAGAAAGACCTTTCGATCTCGCGCGCTTCAGGAGTTCGAGCTGGTCGCCGACATGGAATTGCGCAGGGCTGGCGATGGTCTCCATCTCCTTCCAGGTGATCGGCGCCGCCACGGGCGCGCCTTCCCGCGAGCGGACGCTGTAAGGCATGACCGCCGTCGCGCCGCGCTGATTGCGGAGATAATCGACAAAGATACGGCCCTTGCGCTGGGCCTTGGGAAGGGCGGCCGTGAACTTGGCCGGCTCTGCCTGAGCGACCGCGATCGCGAGACGCCGGGCGAAATCTTTCACTTCAGGCCACTCGGCCTCGGGGATCAGGGGCGCGATGACATGAACGCCCTTGCCGCCGGTGACCATTGGAAATGTATCAAGACCGATGCTCTTGAGGATATCGCGAAACCGAAAAGCGGCGGATCGCACGGCTTCAAAATCCAGACCGACATCCGGGTCGAGATCGAACACCAGGCGGTCGGCCTTTTCGACGTCTTCGATGCGTGCGCCCCAGCCGTGGAACTCTATGGTTCCCATCTGGACACAGGTCATCAGACCTTCCGGCGTATCGAGATAGAGGTAGGGTTCAGTCTCGCCGTCCTTCTCCTCTATCGCCACATGGCGCACGGCTTCGCCGAAGCTTCCGGCGTCGTGCTTCTGGAAAAAGCACTTCTTGGACCGGCCCTGCGGACATCGCACGAGGCTGATCGGACGAGAGGCAGCCCAGGGCAGCATGATAGGCGCAACGGCGGCGTAGTAGTCCGCTAGCTGACCCTTGGTGATCTGACTCTCGGGAAAGAGGATCCGTTGAGCGTTGCTGATCGGCACAATCTCGCCACCCGGCGCTGGCGTCTCCAACGCCGGCTTCTCGACAACGACCGCTTCGGGCTTCTTGTCATCGCGCAGGCCGAGATAGCTCGGGTGACGCAACGTGCCTTCATTGGTCATTTCAGTGAAGGCGATTTCCGCGACCAGCCGGGGGCGGAGCCAGCGGGCGTCCCGAACCTCGGCGCGGGGCGCCTTGACGGTGGGATTGTCCTGTTCGAGCGGTTTCATGACCTCCAGGAGCCGTTGCAGCTCCATCGTATCGAAGCCCGTGCCAACCTTGCCTGCATAGCGGAGGGCGCCGTTGTCATTGACGGCGAGGATCAAGGAGCGGAAGGCGCGCGATTTGTCTGAGGGAAGCCATCCCACCACAATGAACTCCTGACGCTGGATGCATTTGGTCTTCACCCAAGCCGCCGAGCGCGCGCCGACGTACCGGCTGTCGGCCAGCTTGGACACCACCCCCTCCAGGCCGTTCGCGCAAAAGCTGTTCAACAGCTTTTCGCCGCTGCCCCGAATGTGATCGGAGTAACGGAGCCGTCCCGGCGTCTTAGGAAGCAGGTCGCGCAGAAGAGCCTTGCGCTCGAGCAACGGTCGCGACGACAAATCCTCCCCGTTAAGCGCGAGAAGGTCGAAAGCGACATAGGCGATCTTGCCGGGTTCGCCCTTCAGAGCGCCTTGCAACGTCTGGAAGCTGGAGCGCCCTTCGGCGTCGAACACGACAGCCTCGCCGTCGAGCACCGCGGAGTCCACCTTCAGGGACGCAGCGGCGTCGACGATCCCCGAAAACTTCTCCGACCAGTCGAGTCCGGAGCGCGTAAAGGCTCGAGCGCGACTTCCGCCGACGACGACCTCCAGCCGGTAGCCATCGTACTTCATCTCATGCAGCCAGCGATTTCCTCCTGGCACGGCGTCGACGAGCGTGGCGAGCTGCACGGGACGAAAAGCGGGCAGGGCGGTCGTGGTCTTGGGTCTGGACCGTATGGAGCGTTCTGCGGTCATGGCTTCGGGCCGCCTCGGCCAGGCCTAGTTTGTTGGCAGCCCGGCTGATGAGGGGCGGCGAATGAACGGAACGGGCGTCTGGGCGATCTCGCAGGGATCAGGTTGCGACTAGGCATGGAGGCTCCTTTCCATGGCGCAACGCACCTCCCGAAGGAATGGCGCCAATGGCATTGCTATCGACGCTGTTCCTGGTGCGCAGAAGCCGGATAGCTGACCGTCCCGTCGGGATGAATGACAGCGCCTGCTGTCAATCGAGCCTTCTCCAACCTGCCGTGCCCCATGATGTGAATGACAGTCTCCCCCCTGGCGAGAAGGTTGTCGGCGATGAGCCGTCGATGACACCGCCACCACACTGCTTCCGAGCACATGATCGCACTAGGTTGGCGCCGCCCCGTTTCGATCAACTGCTCTAACCCGGCGTGGAAAGAGGCGGAAAGAGCGTAATCGGCGTAGTTGTGGAAGCTCGTGTTCTCCCAGTAACCGTTGCTGTCGTCGGCCACATCTTCGATCCGACCGCGCCTCCCGCCCAGTCCGACATTGTGGTCGTAGGCTATCTGGTGCTCCGCCAGCCTGTGCGGAAGTGTTTCCTGGTTGAACTGAGGATTGGCTCTGGATCTCGGAATCTTGCGGACATCGACGACTTTTAGGATCTGTGCTTCCTGCAGCAGGGCGACGAGATCTTCAAAACTTCGGTTCGAGTGCCCGATCGTGTAGAACGGCAGCGTCATTCTCGGCGTCGCACATAATCCAGTGCGCTCCCCTTGTGAGCTGCGATGTGATCTGTCCTGTCGCTCCTGATCTCATATTGAGGTTCTGCTCTGGAAGCGCGGTGCGTGTGGCCTTTGTAATCGAAGTCGCGTGTGTGAACCCGAGTGATTCGGCCGGTTACTCGCCCTGCCTCGGAGTTCCAGCTCACATGATCTCCGACATCGCACGTCTTAGGCATTTTGATCTCCGTGCGGAGACAATCTGACCTGGTCGATTTCGTTCCGGCATTGAAGGGAACGAAAATGGGCCGGTCGCGTCCGTCGATATGCTGATGAGCAGAACGATCTTGATCGCGCCGTGTCGGGCTAGGCGACACGATCGTGGGAGGCGGTCATCAGGTTTTTCCAACCGTCGAATGATGTAGATCGAGCGGTTAGGGCGATTGACCGGCGCTAGAGCACCCTGATCATTCGATAGTTGCGAAAGATCTGGCCGCGGAGTTCGACGTCCTGTTCCCAGGCCACCTTGAAGCCGCTGCGTTCAAAGAACGGCTTTGCCGTGATGCTCGCGTCCGTACATAAAGACGACAGCTTTTGTTCGTGAGCCTTGAGCAGGATGTGGTCCATCAGGCTCTTGGCGACGCCGCGACCCTGATGTTCGCAATGAACGAATAGCATATCGATATGGCCGGTCGGCCCGAGGTCGCTGAAGCCTGCGATTCGATTCATATGTTCTGCGATGAACGTCGGCTTACGCTCAAGGCGCTCGGACCACTGGACCAGGTTAACCGCAACCGGCGCCCAGGCCTCGATTTGAGCCGGACTGTAGTCACGGCTGGCGATCTTTCTGACCGAGCCGTTGAACAGTTCGACGACAGCAGTCAAATCAGCCGGATCATACGGACGAATTCGGATCGAGTTCATGCGACTGGATTTGGCATGGTGAGGGTTTCCAGCCAAGCTTTACGCCGCCGCAGCCTCCGTGACCGGCGTGCCGCTCATGCCGCCAGACCCGCTGCAATGAGATGAAGGGATTCCGGACGAAGGTGGGTGTACCGTCGGAGCATCTTCCAGTCCTTGTGGCCGGTGACCAGCGCGACCTGGTGGATTTGGAAGCCCGCCTCGAACAGGCGACTTGTCCCTTCATGGCGAAGGTCGTGAAAATGGAGATCGATGATGCCGAGCGCTTTGCAGGCTCTCGTGAACGCGGCGCCGGCTGACCGGTGATTGAAAGGGAAGATGCGGGCGTCCGCGTTTGTCTGCGAGGAACGCCGCTCTTCAATGAGCGCCACGGGGTCAAAGCCGCTGACTGAAAGAAGTGGAATACGCTGGTCGTTGCCCGATTTCTCGCGAGGGTCCTTGCGATCGCGGATGGTCAGCATCTTGGTCCGCGCTGCGTAGTCACCCCAGACGACCTTGAAAATCTCTTCCTGGCGCATCGCCGTCGCGACCGCGAAGCGAATGACGGCGCCCATGGGAATGGTTTGACGAGGCTTGTCCTCGAAGTGGCGGATCAAGCGCTCCAGTTCTTCATCGCTGGGACGGCGATCTCGCTCGACGCCCTTGCCAATCAAGTCAAGGCGCTTGAGGGCGAGGCGGGCCATATCAATAGCCTCAACCGAGACAGTCAGGCCGTGAACCGCTGCGGCATGGGAGAGGATGAGCTTGATCGCGCCGATGTCGATGCTCAGCGTCATGGGGCCGGCGCCTTCGGTGGCGCGTCTCCGACCGAAGTCGATGAAGAGTTGTCGATCGAGTTGGGCGATCTTCTTCCCGCCCAAGCGCGTTTTCAGCATCTTGAGCGTCGCCGCTTTCGATCGCCTGGGCGCCTTCCCGACGGACTTCATGTCGTGGATGTGCAGGTCGATGAGCTCGCCAAATGTGCGCAGCTTGGCCGAACGGGACGGAGTGGGAACTTCTCCGCGATCGATCCGTCCCTCGGCTTCGGTTGCCCACCGCCGGGCGTCATCGCGTTTGAGGAAGGTCTCGCTTATATAGCGACCCTTCCGTCTTACCTGGACCCGCCACGTTCCTGACGGGAGTTTCGAGTAGGTCGCCATTTCGTGTGCGCTCTGTGTGCACTGAGGTGTCGAAAACCCGGAAAAAACGTCGCAACACGTCGCAAATTCGAGTGCACACGCCGCCTTCTAACTTTTTGATATTACGAAAAAAATGCCGATAAATCAAGCCCATAGGCTGTCCGTGGCGCCCATGATGGATTGGACCGACCGCAACTGCCGGGCGTTTCACCGCGCGCTGAGCAGCCGGGCCCTGCTCTATACCGAGATGGTCACGGCCCCGGCGGTGATCCACGGCGACCGCGAGCGGTTGCTGGGCTTTGACGCGATCGAGCATCCGGTGGCGCTGCAACTGGGCGGGTCGGACCCGGCGCAGCTGGCCGAGGCGGCGAAGATCGGCGAGGCCTATGGCTATGATGAGATCAACCTGAACGTCGGCTGCCCTTCGGACCGGGTGCAGTCGGGCAAGTTCGGCGCTTGTCTGATGCGCGAGCCGGAACTGGTGGCCGACTGCATGGCGGCGATCAAGGAGGCGGTCAGCGTCCCAGCCACCGTCAAATGCCGCATCGGCGTCGATGATCAGGACCCGGAAGTCAGCCTGTTCGCCACGGTGGACGCCTCGGCGGCTGTGGGGATCACCAGCTTTATCGTCCATGCGCGCAAGGCCTGGCTGAAGGGCCTGTCGCCCAAGGAAAATCGCGACGTGCCGCCGCTGGATTATGATCTGGTGCGGCGTCTGAAGCGTGAGCGGCCGCATCTGACTGTCTGCATCAACGGCGGCATCGGCGATCTGGACCAGGCCGAGGCGCATCTGGATGACACGGATGGAGTGAAGTTGGACGGGGTCATGCTGGGCCGCGCCGCCTATCATGAGCCGGCCCTGCTGGGGCAGGTGGACCGGCGGCTGTTCGGGATGGATGTCGAGGACGTCGATCCCTTCGCCGCCATCGAGCGTTATCGCCCCTATATGGCCCGGCGGCTGGCCGAAGGGGCGCATCTGGCCAGCATGGCGCGGCATATGCTGGGCCTGATGCACGGCCGGGCCGGGGCGCGAGCCTTCCGCCGCATCCTGACGGTCGAGGGCGTCAAGGCCGGAGCCGGGCTGGAGGTCGTGGACCGCGCGGTCGAGGCCGTGCGCGAGGCCGAGGCGCGGCAGGCCCGGCTGGGCGAGGCTGAAGAGGCGGCCTGATCCCGTCTCCGCTCATCCCGGCGGCAGCGAAGCCGGGACCGGGCCAGACGGCGCCGCTTCCTGCGGTCCCGGATAAGGGCTTCGCCCTTTCCGGGATGACGAAAGGGAGGGCGCCCGCTATGCCCAAGCCATGAGCGCTCTGCCCCTGACTGAACTCCTGATGATGGCCGCCGCACTGGTTGCGGCGGGGGCGGTTGCGGGGATGATCGGCGGCCTGTTCGGGGTCGGCGGCGGGACGGTGCTGGTGCCTGCGCTCTTCTATGCCTTTTCGGTGCTGGGCGTGGGGGGCGAAAGCAATCTGCACGTCGCCATCGGCACCTCCCTTCTGACCATCGTCGCCACCTCGCTGCGGTCGCTGGCGACGCACCGGGCGAATGGGGCGGTGGACGAGGTGGTGCTGAAGACCTGGACGCCGTGGGTGGCGTTCGGCGGTCTGGTCGGGGCGGCGATCGCGGGCTTCACCTCCATGGAGGGGCTGGCCATCGTCTATGGCGTCTGCCTGCTCTTGATCGCCATGCAGATGGGGTTGCTGCCCGAGCATGTGACCCTGCGCAAGGACCTGCCGACCGGGTGGGGGCGACGCGGCGTGGGGACGGGCATAGGCCTGCTGTCGGCCATGATGGGCGTGGGCGGCGGCAGTTTCGGCGGCATGACCATGACCCTGTGCGGGCGGCCCATCCACCAGGCGGTGGCCACGGCCAGCGGCTTTGGCCTGGCCATCGGCGCGACGGCGGCCCTGGGTTTCGCGGTTTTCGGCTGGGATGTGCCGGGACGGCCGCCGCTGTCGCTGGGCTACGTCAACGTGCCGGCGGCGGTGATCATGGGGCTGCTGACGGCCCTGACCGCCCCCTATGGCGCGCGGCTGGCGCATCGGCTGGACCGCAAGGTGCTGCGCCGCGCCTTCGCGGTCTATTTGCTGGCGACGGCCCTGTCTGTGGTGGTGAAGGCGCTGTGACTACGTAGATGTCCCCTGTCGGGCGATAAGGCTTTGGCGAAAAGCGGGGCGTTAGGGAGCAGGCTACAGTCCTTCCCCCGAGCGTAGAAATGCTGCAGAACCTGTCCGTCCCCAAGAAGCTGATGTTGTCCTTCGCCGCCGTGATCGGCGCCTGCGGGACGGCGACCATGGTGGTCCTGTGGGCCGTGACGGTGCTGCAAAGCGCCGACGCCGCCAACGCCGCCTCGGCCGAGATGTTCAAGGCGTCGGACCTGGTCCTGGCCTCGGCCGTCGAGCAGCAGAACGCCATGCGCGCCTTCGTGGCGACGCGCGACGAGGACTTCATTCCGAAATACGAGGAGCCGGGCAAGGTTCTGGTCTCGCGTCTGGCCGATCTGGCCGCCGCCGACGTCAACGGCGCCTATGCCCAGGAACAGGCGGCGCTGAAGGTCGCCGCT
Source organism: Brevundimonas sp. (assembly GCA_022712235.1). GTDB lineage: Bacteria > Pseudomonadota > Alphaproteobacteria > Caulobacterales > Caulobacteraceae > Brevundimonas. Next base: position 14,620 of record JALAGW010000250.1, read on the forward strand.
GACGCCTTCCATCAGAGCGCCGACGGCCTGATCGCCCTGGCGCGCGATCCCGCCACCCAGCCCCAGGCCGTGGCGGGTCTGGAAACCGGCGCCCGTCTGTCGGACATCCGCGCCGCTGTCGCCGCCATTCAGGACAAGGAGGCGGTGGTCGCCGCGGCCAACGCCAAGGCCAAGGCCTTCGCCTATAAGGAGGCCTATTGGAGCTTCGCCATCGGCGGGGTCGTGGCCCTGGCTATCGCGCTCGGCGCCATCGCCTGGCTCATCGGGGCGTTGAGCCGCCCGGTCGAGGCCATGACGCGCGCCATGGGGCGGCTGGCGTCGGGCGATCTGAACGTCGCCATTCCGGCCGTGGGCCGCCGCGACGAGATCGGCCACATGGCCGCCGCCGTCCTGACCTTCAAGCAGAACGCCGAGGAGAAGGTGCGGCTGGAAGCCGAGGCCGAGGTGCAGCGCGCGGCCGCCGAACAGGCCCGCATCGCCCAGGCCGAACGCGACGCCGAGGCGGCCCGTCAGCAGGCCCAGGTCGTGGAAGGCATCGCTTCAGGCCTCGACCGTCTGTCGGACGGTCAGCTGGCCTATCGCCTGAACACCGCCTTCGCGCCCGAGTATGAAAAGCTGCGCGCTGATTTCAACGGTGCGATGGCCAAACTGCAAAGCACCATGGGAGTCATCGTCGACCGTTCCAGCGCCATCGGCGCCAGCGCCCACGAGATTTCGCAGGCCTCCAACGACCTGTCGCGCCGCACCGAGCAGCAGGCCGCCGCCCTGGAGGAAACCGCCGCCGCCCTGGAACAGATCACGGCCACGGTGTCGCGCTCGGCCGAGAACGCCGTCGAGGCCGGCGGCGTGGTCAAGGCCGCACGCAACGAAGCGGTCGAGGGGCAGGCCGTCGTGGACCGCGCCGTCGTCGCCATGGGCGAGATCGAGCGCTCGTCCAACGAAATCGGCAACATCATCGGCGTCATCGACGAGATCGCCTTCCAGACCAATCTTCTGGCGCTGAACGCGGGGGTCGAAGCGGCGCGCGCCGGCGACGCTGGTCGCGGCTTCGCCGTCGTGGCTTCGGAAGTGCGGGCCCTGGCCCAGCGTTCGGCCGAGGCGGCCAAGGAGATCAAGACCCTGATTTCGGCCTCCAGCCGTCAGGTCGGCGAGGGCGTGCAACTGGTCGGCGACACCGGCGAGGCGCTGAAACGGATCGGCGGTCAGATCGAGCGCGTCACCGCCATCACCGGCGAGATCGTCGCCTCGTCGCAAGAGCAGTCCAGCGGCCTGCAGCAGGTCAATGTCGCCGTGGCCCAGATGGATCAGGTCACCCAGCAGAATGCGGCCATGGTCGAGGAAGCCACCGCCGCCAGCCACTCCTTGGCTCAGGACGCGCGCGAACTGGATCGGATGATGGGCCAGTTCTCGCTGGAAGAAGCGGCGATGGACGCGCGCGGTCAGCAGCGGTTGCTGGAACGCGCGGTGGCGTAACTGGACGCCCCTCTGATCCTCCCCCGCGACGCGGGGGAGGATTGTCGTTCTTACGCCGCCTGTTGCAGCACCAGGGCGTCGAGCGCCTGAACCAGGTCGGCCAGGATGTCGTCCTGATGCTCCAGCCCGACCGACAGGCGGATCAGGCCGTCGGTGATGCCGGCGGTGACGCGGGCTTCGGGCGTCATGGCGGCGTGGGTCATGGTGGCCGGGTGAGCGATCAGGCTTTCGACGCCGCCCAGGGACTCGGCCAGGGTGAAGATGTCGAGGGCCTCGATGAGATCGCGCACCGCGTCCGTGCCGCCGTTCAGTTCGAAGCTGAGCATGGCGCCCGGTCCCGACTGCTGACGCGCCGCCAGGGCATGGCCGGGATGGGACGTGAGGCCCGGATAGTGGACGGCCTTGACCGCCGGATGCTGTTCCAGCACGGCGGCGACCAGACCGGCGGTGGTCTGCTGGCGCTCGATCCGGGTGAACAGGGTGCGCAGGCCGCGCAGGGTCTGATAGGCGTCGAAGGGCGAACCGGTGACGCCCAGACAGTTGGCCCACCAGGCGAGCTCGGCGTGATCGGCCGGATCAGCCGCGATCACGGCGCCGCCGACCACGTCGGAATGGCCGTTGATATATTTGGTGGTCGAGTGGACGACGATGTCGGCGC
>JALAGW010000026.1 GCA_022712235.1 Brevundimonas sp.
GACCGGACGCGGGCTGTTCACATGCCAGTCCCACGGCACATAGAACATGCCGACGTGATACAGGATCAGCAGCAGAAAGGCCCCGACGCGGATCCAGTCGAGGTCATGACGGCGCGTCGCGGCGGCGACAGGCGGAACGGACATGGGGCGGCCTTGATGAGTGACAATACAGACCTTCAGGTCTCACCGCCCCCCGCGACGCCGCAATCGGCGGGGGGCGCGCGGCGCCGTCGAGGGGCCGAAGCGCCGAGACCCGGGACGAACGGCGTCGCCTCGGGGACGAACGGCCGGCGCGTCTTTCTGGCCGGGGCGGATCGGCGCGACCTGATCCTCGGCTGGACCATCATCCTGGGCATCACCGCCGCCTTCATGGTGGTGAACGCCTTGACCGTCCTGACCGATTCCCCGTCGCTGCGTCCGTGGGCGCCCTGGGTGTGGGAAGGCACCAGCGCCCTGTCGCTGGGTCTGCTGATCTGGCTGCCCTGGCTGGCCGGCGTCGTCGCGCCGACCGCCCTGCTGAACGACGGCTGGCGCGCGCGCGCCCGCTTCCTCGCCCTGCATCTGGGCGCCGCCCTCCTCTACAGCCTGCTGCACGTCGGCCTGATGGTGGCCATGCGACACGGCGTCTATGCGGCTCTGGGCGAGACCTACGACTACGGCCCGCCGGTCGAGCGCTTCATCTATGAGTTCCGCAAGGACCTGCTCAGCTACGCCCTTTTCGTCGGCGTCTTCTGGTCCGTCCGCAGCCTGCGCGAGGCGCGCGAGACGCCGGTCCGCCCCGTCAGCTTCGACATTCGCGACGGCGCCCGCCTGATCCGCGCGCCCCTGGACGACATCCTGGCCGCCACCTCGGCGGGCAACTATGTCGAGTTCATCCTGGCCGACGGCCGTCGCCCCCTGATGCGCGCCACCCTGGCCGCCGTCGAAGTCGAGCTGGAACGCTGCGGCTTCGTGCGCACCCACCGCTCCTGGCTGGTCAACGCCGCGCGAATGAGCGGTCTGAGGCCCGAAGGCTCCGGCGACTGGACCGTCGAACTGGGCGCGCTGGAGGCGCCCCTGTCGCGTCGCTATTCCGAAGCGCTGGAGCGGCTGCGCGCCGCCTGAAGCCGCATCCACCCGGCGATGGCCAGGGCGCAGACCAGGCTCAACACCGCCCCGACCGCAAAGGTCGCCTGCGGTCCGAAGCCGTCCCACAACAGGCCCGCCGCCACATTGCCCAGCAAGGCGATCAGGCCCGAGATGAGAGCGAACAGACCGAAGGCCGAGCCGCGCAGATGAGCGGGCGCCGCATCGGCGATCAGGGTCATCAGCAGGCCTTGCGAAAAGCCCATGTGCAGCCCCCACAGCGCCACGCCCAGATAGAAGACGACCTGATCGCTCGCCAGCGCCAGCGCCACATCGGCGGCGGCCAGGAAGACCAGGCTGAGCAGCAGCAGAGCGGTGCGGCCGATGCGGTCCGACAGCACCCCCACCGGGAAGGCCGCCAAACCGAACACCAGGTGCAGCAGCACGATCGCCGCCGGGGCGAAGGCGGCGGGCACGCCGACGTCCAGCCCCTTCATCAGCAGGAAGGACTCGCTGAACCGCGCCAGACCGATCACCGCCGTCAGGGCGATCATGGTCCAGGTCGCGGCGTCCAGACGCAGCGCCCCCTTCAGACTGGGCGGCTTCCTGGCGGCCTCGTCCGGGCGCTGCGGATCGGACACGCCGCCGACCAGCAGGGCCACGGCCAGGAAGGCCGGGATGGAGGCCAGCCAGAACACCGCCTTGATGTCATTGGCCAGCACCACCATCAGCCCGATGGCCAGTAGAGGACCGACGAAACCGCCGACCGTGTCCAGCGACTTCCTCAGGCCGAAGGCGCGGCCGCGAATGTCTGGCGGCGTCACGGCGGCGACCAGGGCGTCGCGCGGCGCGGTGCGGATGCCCTTGCCGATCCGGTCCACCCCCTTGGCCAGCAACACCCCCTCGACCGAGGCCGCCAGGGGGAAGATCGGCTTGGACAGGGCCGCCAGCCCATAGCCCGCGACCGCCAGCCACTTAGGCCGCGCGATCCGGTCCGACCAGAAGCCCGACAGGAACTTCACCGCCGTCGCCACCACGACGGAAAAGCCCTCCACCAGACCGATCACGACCGCCGAGGCCCCCAGTCCGACCACCAGATAGAGGGGCAGAAGCGTCTGGATCATCTCCGACGAGACATCCATCAGCAGGCTGACCACGCCCAGAATCCAGACGCTGCGGGGAATCGAATTGCGAGACATTCGCAACAGGTGAAGAACAAGCGTCGCTGTGTCCAGCCCGTCTCTGAAACGTCATGTCCCGCCACGGCGGCGCGGCGGGGCGTCGGCTATTTCCGCCCGTCTTCCGCCAGGGTGTGCGCCACGATGGCGTTGGCGTGGCCGTGGCCCATGTAGGGCTCGTCCTTGAGCATGGTCACCAGTTCCATGTGCTTGGCCGGATAGCGGGCGCGGACTTCCGCCTTCCACTCGGCGATGGGACGGCCGTACTTCTTCTCGATGGAGGGGAAATAGGACGCGGGGCCCTTGATCTGCTCGTCAGTCATCGGCGGTTCCCTCCAGTTGAAGCGACACTAAGCGCAGCCTGGCGGCGGCGCGCAAGCCGCCTCGCATCACGCCGATCGGACGCAAGGCCTTCACCCGCGCCCGCCTCAGGGTCTAAGACCCCTTCTCATGAACACAGCCCCGCTTCCCGACGCCGCCCGCCAGAACTGGGTGGACCGCTATGCTCCCGAGGGGCTGAAGCCGTGGCTGAAGCTGGGTCGCTTCGACCGGCCCATCGGCACATGGCTGCTGCTGCTGCCCGGCTGGCAGGGCATCATGTTGGCCCTGAACCAGTACGACCGACCCTTCGGCGGCTATGAGCTGTGGCTGATCCTGGGCTTCGCCGTCGGGGCCTGCCTGATGCGCGGCGCGGGCTGCGCCGTTAATGACATCGTCGACCGCGACTTCGACGCCCAGGTGGCCCGCACCGCCCTGCGCCCCATCCCGGCGGGCCAGATCAGAGTCAAACAGGCCTGGGCCTTCGTCGCCGGCCTCAGCCTGATCAGCCTGTGCATCCTGCTGACCATGAACCTGACCTCGGTCCTGCTGGGCGCCCTGTCATTGGGCCTGGTCGCGGCCTACCCCTTCATGAAGCGCATCACCTGGTGGCCCCAGGCCTGGCTGGGCCTGACCTTCAACTGGGGCGCTCTGCTCGGCTTCGCGGCGGCCACGGGCGGCCTGTTCTCGCTCGGCTGGCTCTATGTGCTGGAAGTCCGCGCCAGCGGCGACGCCTACTGGATGGCCGAGGGCCTGAACCGGATGGGCCATGTCGCCATCTCGGCCCTGCTGCTCTACGCTGGCGGCCTGTTCTGGACCCTGGGCTACGACACCATCTACGCGCTTCAGGACATCGAGGACGACGCCATGGCGGGGATCAAGTCCTCGGCCCGGCGACTGGGGTCGCAGGTCAAGCCGGGCGTGGCCGTCTTCTACGCCCTGGCCGTCCTGCTGGCCGGCGCGGCGGGATTCGCCGCCGGCCTCGGCCCCGTCTTCTACGTCGGCCTGGCCGCCTATGCCCTGCATCTGGCCTGGCAGGTCAAGACGCTGAAACCCGAGGACGGCGCCCTCTGCCTGCGCCTGTTCAAATCAAATCGTGAGGCCGGATTGATCCTTCTGGCCGCGATTGCGTTCAACGGCCTAGCTTTCTGATCTCGCCCCAGGAGTACCCGGCATGATCCCCTCGCGTTCCGCTCGCATTCTTCTCGTCACCGTCACCGTCGCGGCCTCGCTCGCCGCCTGCCAGCGCGCCGAAAAGAAGGAGGCCGAAGCGCCCAAGGCCGCCGCCGCGATCGCCGCCGACGGCCCCCTGAAATACGAAAGCGCCACCCCCTGGGCCAAGGTCAGCCTGACCCTGCCCGAAGCCATCAAGACCCAGCCCGAGCTCTACGCCAGCCTCTATCGTCAGGAAGTCGCCGACCTGGGCAAGTACGCCGAGGGCGCCCAGGCCGACCGTACCGAGGCCGGCGCCGACAGCGCCATGGGCCCCTATGAAAAGACCATCGTCTATGGCGATCCGGTCCAGACCGGCCGCCTGTTCAGCGCCATGCGCACCGACTTCGACTATTCCGGCGGCGCCCACCCGAACACGGTCGCCACGGCCCTTCTGTGGGACAAGACCGAACGTCGCCGCATCAGCCCCGCCGACCTCTTCGCCAAGGGCGCCGACCTGTCGTCGCTGGAGCGCGCCCTGTGCGACGCCGTCAACACCGCCAAGAAGGGCCGCCCCGGCGCGACCCCGGTCAAGGTCGGCGGCGACACCTGGTCCTGCCCGAAACTGAAGGACGTGGCCGTGGTCCTGGCCCCCGGCGCGACGGCGGGCAAGGCCGGCGGCCTGACCTTCCTGCTCGACGCCTATGCCGTCGGCCCCTACGTCGAAGGCGCCTACTACCTCACCCTGCCCGCCTCGGCCTTCCAGGGCCTGCTGGCCCCGGCCTACGCCGCCGAGTTCGGCGGACAGCCGCTGAAGACCGGCGACGTCACCAACGACCTGCGGCCGAAGTAAGAGTTCAGGGCGCGCCTGATCCCATCGGGCGCGTCCCTCTCATCCGCTCATCCCCACGGAGGCGGGGACCCAGTGCTTTGGCTATAAACGTGACCGATCATACCTGTCGGCGCTCATCCACGCGCCGTGCGTGAGGCTCTTTCTGGGTCCCCGCCTCCGCGGGGATGAGCGGATTTGGTTTCAATCCGCCAGAAACTCATCCACCAGCGCGTCCAGACGCTCCGGCTGGTCGTTCATGATGAAGTGGCGGCTGTCGTCGACGCGGACCAGCTTCACCCCCGGCAGGGCGGCGTATTCGCGGCTCCACATGCCGTCGGCCACGGCGCTCGGCACGCCGCCGTTCGCATCCGCCGCATAGACGGCCCAGACCGGCGTGGTCATGGCCGCCAGGCCCGGCCGGGCGTCGGTGGTCATCACGTCGCGGATGGCCGAGGCCATGGCGTGACGATCGGACGTCATCGACCATTCGACCATGGCGGCGCGTCCGGCCTCGCTGCGCATCATCCCCCCAGCGGCGGCTTGCTGTTGCATGCGGAAACCCTCGGTCTCGGCGTTCAGAATGCCCGCCGCGGCCTGTTCGGCGAAGGGCCTGGCCGTCTCGGCCGTCGCGGTCGGGCCATAGAGGGCGCTGAAGAAGGACAGGCTGTCGACGCTCATCAGCTTGCCGACCGCCTCGGGATGCTGCTGCGCCACCAGCAGCCCGGTCAGGCCGCCCATGGAATGGCCGATGATCGCGGGCCGGTTCAGGGTCGCGGCGTAACGCGCCACCTCGTCCACCGCCGGCTGGACGAAGGCGCCGTCGCCGTGCGTCCAGGCCTCGCCCGCAAATCCCGCCAGTTGCACCAGATGCACCCGATGCGTCGGCGCCAGCCGCTCGGCCAGCGGCCGCCAGACGTCCCGCGACGAGGCGAAGCCGGGGATCAGGATGACGTCGGGGCCAGCGCCCATCACCTCGACCGACAGGCGGTCCGATACGAAGGCGGGCGCGGCGGCCTGGGTCGCGACGGCCTCCACCGGGGCGGCCTGCGCCGGCGAGACGATGTTTCCGGCGATCCAGCCGATGGCGGCGGCCAGGGCGAAGGCGCGGAGTTTCTTGGCCGGAGCGGAGATCTTGGTCATGGCGTTTCCTTTCGATTGGACATGGCCCGCCGTCGCCCCCTGCGTTCGAGGCATGGGAGGTCGTTTTCCGGGACGAGCCCGGAAATGACGGCGGAAGGCAGGGACAAAAAAGTAAGGTTAAACTGACACGAAGGTCAGACGGGCGTCAGGCGTGGGGGTTCTCGAAGACCTCTTCCAC
>JALAGW010000251.1 GCA_022712235.1 Brevundimonas sp.
ATCAGGCCCTCGACCTTATGTTCGCGCTGCTTCGATCGGATCGCGAGTCGGACCGGCCCGAGGGGGTGAGCACATGGGAAGCCCGCCTGTCTGCCCTGGCTCTTGCGCCCGCTGCGCGGGATCGGCTTCAGCATGAGAGATGCCTTTGGGCGCTGATGACACTCGACTACGATCGACTGGATGCTTTGCTGTCAGAGTGGTCGATAGAGAGTGATCCCTTCTGGATGGTGCGCAAGGCGGGTCTCCTCGCTGAAAATGATCGTCTCGAGGAGGCGCGGATCCTCTCCAAGACCGCCCTCGATACGATCCGGGAGCGCACCGACAAGGACGCCGAAGACATCGGGGCATGGTCGCGCGAAGCTTATACCCTGCTGTTCCGGTCCTTCGCCGTCGCCTCGGAGATCGAGTTCTGGGAGCGTGGACTTCAGGAACGCGATACCGTCTCCAGCCGGCTTTACACTCTCGCTGCGCGAGGCTGCGGAGCTGAAGAGGATTTTGAGGGCTATGCCGCCGCGGTGCAGTTCACGCCGCCCCAGATCCGACCCCGTGTCGAGAAAGTCCGCGGGTTCGATGTCGGCAATGTCGCGACCACGGAACATTGGTCGAACCAAAGCCCGAGCCTGAACCGTCGCCAGGCGCTGGAAGCGTTTCGGTTCTTTGAGCAGATTGGCGCGCCCTCAAGGATCTCTCCGGTCAGCGTAGCGGCGCCAGCCTATGCTGGTGTCGCGCGCTGGCTCCTCGGCGTGGATGACGACCGGGCCATGGTCGCCCTGACCCGTACAGCGGGGCTATCCGACAAGGACGGGGTCGAGGTGTCTTTCTCGCGCGACACGGTTGCGGCCTTGGATGACGACGTCGCTCGACGGTGGGGCGAACGTCTCCTGGTCGGCGTGAAGGCGCTGATCGACCGGCTCAATAATCCCGCTATGGCCCGATCGGCGGAAGCTCGTCTGAAAGTGCTCGTCGAGATGCTGTCGCGCATGGCCGCCCGGCGGCCGGAACTGGCCGGACCGGCGGTGGACCTAGGCCTGGAGCTCCATACTCATCACAAACTTCGGTATCTCCTTGAGAAACCCCTGGATGCCTTGTTCCGTCGGACATTCAAAGTCCTGCCGGATGAGCTAGTCGCCCCTTATCGGCGCAAGCTGTTCGAAGCCCCGATCCCGGTCACAACGAACAGCTACTACAAGGATCCGGCGCAGGCGGGATCGGAGGCGGACGACATGGAACCCGGGGATGCCGAGTTTGAAGGCGTCATTGCTAGGACGACGGCCGCCGTCCGTGATGCGAATCTTCGATACGCGGCGGTGATGAGGCTGCAGTGGCTCCACGCCAGCGAAGCCCTGACATCTGAGCAAATCGAGGCCTTCTCTGCGGCGCTTTGGGATGATCGGTTCGTCAAGGATGGGCTCCCGGACGGCACGCCGTTGTTGCCATGGGTGTTCGCCCAACTGCCCTATCCGGCTGGAGCGGATCCTGCCTCCGCCGCGAAGGCGCGCATCCTAGCTCTTGAGGCCGTCGGCAGCGAGGACGGCCTTGGCGTTCTGGCCGGACTTTATGCCGGAGAGCCACCCGCGATCACCCTAAGCGTTCGGGAGTTCAAATCCGTTCTCGGGAAGTTTCTGGCCAAGGCCGCCCCCAAGCCTGATGAAGACAGGCCAAGCCGACTGCCAGGCTTTTTCACCCAAGACCGGCTGGGGTGGCGGTTCTGGCAAGCGTTCGACGGTCTCTTCGCTCTGAGTGTGAAACAGCCGTCGCTCAAGGCGCTCTTCGCGGCCTACTACGCCGGCAATCCAAGAGTTGAGGCCGCGCGGTCTGTCGTGATTGCGCTTGAGGCTGGAATCGTCACGCCCGCCTATGCTGAGGACCTGCTCCTAAAGGCCTGGGCAGGAGACGAGCTTCAGGCGCTTACTGCAGCCTTTGCCTCTATCCGGTGGGCCGGGGCAAAGCCGCAAGGTAAGCCCTTGCCGCCCGTGATCTGGGAGATTGCTGCAGACAGTGTGGTGACCATGGATGAACACGCCGTCCTCGCGGCCCTGGAGTTTCTGAGAGGGAGCTACGCGACCCTCGCCAAGGCCGTGCCGCGTCGCCTCGACGGGCGCCTGGCGCGCGCGCTTTTCGCGATTCTGGATCGCACGGGGCGCCCGGACGTGCGTTTGAGCCTGCCGGTGGATCCCGGAGCCGTAAGAAAGGCGGCGGCGCGGCTGGTCGCGGCCATGGACCGGGCGGGCCGCGCGCCGACGAGTTTGCTGGAAACCTGGCGTGAGGCGGGCCGTCGGGAAGGCGTCGGAGAAATCCGTGAGGGTCTGCGTCGGGAAAGGAGCGAATGACCCGACGGAGCGTGATGAAAAAGGGTAGCACGGTCATCGACGCGACGGGCCTACGCGAATGGCGGCGCCCAAGCCCTAGCCGGCTTCGCTATGGGAGCTTGCCCCTTCGCAGGATTACCCGATTACGCATGCTATTGGCGCAAAGCGGATTAATAGCCGCCACGCGGGGGCTCGCAGGCGAGGCCGTCACCATCGCCGTCCATCCAAGAGCGATATGATGGATCCCAACTGGGGATGTCTTTTCGACCGGCTGCCCGCACGGCAGTGCAGCCACTGTAATGCTGATCGGTCGTGCGCACTTTGACATATGACGCGACTGCTGCGTGAGGAGCTGAGGGCGTGATCGCGAACCAGGTCAGGGCAAAAGCCACAACAGCAGTTAGGCCGACGACAGCAGCAAAGGGCAGCTGGAAGGGACGAGCAGGGGGCGCTCGCCGGTGAGGTCTATGGGGCGATTTAGGGCGCATCTGCACACGATGCTCGCTGAAGGTTGAGTGGTGGTTACGATGTTGATCAGCGTTCTCTGATATCGCCACGACGACCGTCAATCGAGGTGAGAGGGCTATCTGGAGGTGGTCCAGCTTCACCCCAGCGCTGACGCCAATCGTCCAGCGATCCGCGTCGCCGCTTCTCTCACCGGATGGTCGGCCAGGTGCGCATACCGGGCGGTGGTCTGAACCTGCGTATGGCCGAGCAGCTTGCCGATCATCGGCAGGCCTTCGCCCGCCAAGACTCCGTCTGATGCGTAGGTGTGCCGCAGGTCATGGATGCGAACATCCTCCAGTCTGGCGGTCGTCCGGATGCGCCGCCACGGATGCTGAAGATCGGTCAGATGGCTCCCTTCCAGCTTGCCGACGATGACGTAGGGATTGCCATCGACCTCTGGCAGCTTGCGCAGGAGATCGACCACGGCGTCCCCCAGATAGACCGTCTTCGGCCCCGTCTTGCTGTCCGGGAGACGGAAGCGGCCCGCACCGAAATCGATGTAGCTCCACTTCAAGGTCTGGATTTCGCGTAGGCGGCAGCCAGTAAGAAGCAGCAGTCTGAAGGCGGCAACGGCGAAGCGGCTTTCCGCACCTGTGCGCTCAGCCTCTTGAAGGGCTGCGCCCAGACGCTCGACTTCTTCGGGTGACAGGAAGCGCTCTCGCTTGCGTTCGGGGAAGGCCTTCACGTCGTCGCAAGGGTTGGTGCGCTTGTCGCGCATGCCCCAGACTTCAGCCAAGTTCATCATCTTGGAAAGGACGCCCAGGACGCGGTTCGATTGGTAGGGCGTGTGCGCATACTTCCCATGCAACTCCGCCACGTCGGCCGAGGTCACCGTCCGCACACGTTGCTTGCCGAAGAAGGGGTCGATGAAGAACTGGACTGCCCGCTTGTACTCGTACTCGGTGGTCGGCTTGCAGCGGACGGCGACATGCTCCTTCAAGAACCGCGCTCCCAGTTCCTGAACCGTCGCCGCCTGGCGCTCCATGTCGCGCAACGTCGCTGGATCAGCCCCGCCGCCGCGCACGGCACCCAACATGCGGTTGGCCTCGCGCCGCGCGATCTCAGCCGTCACCACGCCGTGCTGACCCAGCGCCATGCGGCGCGTTCGACCGTGGCGTCGATATTGGATTAGATAGAAGCGTTTTCCGTTCGGCATGACGCGGACGCCGAAACCCGGCAGTTCGACGTCGAATACGATGTAGTCTTTGGCGCGGACCTCAAGGCGGTCGACCACGCGCTTGCTCAACTTCTCGCCAGCCATCTCCAAGTCCTTTCCCAGCGAACTCGCCGCCATTCGTGCTGATCAATCCGTGGAAGCAAGACGGAAGCGGTCGGCGGAAAAGCTAGGCGAAATAGATCGCAGAAACGGTGATTCAGATTGGCCGGGCCGTCAACAGAAAGTCAGGCGTAGTAGGGGTTTGGAGCTCAGTAAGGAGCGCAATCGTTAAATGCGAAAACAGTATAAATCGTTCTCATAACCTGAAGGTCGCAGGTTCAAATCCTGCTCCCGCACCCAAATCCTCAAAGCCCCGTAGCGACGGGCTTTGTGGCTGTTTAGAAGCTGTCGTTGGCGACGGCGGTGGTCAGGCCGTTGGCCGTGGTCGCCGTCGTCAGCCAATGGCCGATCTTGGGCAGTTCGAACTCGAAGAAGAAGCGGCAGGCGAAAACCTTGCCGGCATGGAAGGGGTCTGATCCGGCGGCGCTGGCGATCACGGCCTGGTCGAGCCAGAGCCAGGCCGCAACCACATGGCCGAAGCCGCGCAGGAAGGCCGTGGCGTTGTCCAGCCGGGCCGCCTCGGGCAGGGTCTGGATGGTGTTGATCGCCTGTTTGATCTCGGCCCAGGCGGCGCTGAGGGCGTCGCCGAGTGCGGCCAATTCCGGGGCGCCGCGCGCGCGCTCGCAGGTCTCCATGATGCGGCGTTCCAGCACCGCCATGCCTACGCCGTCCGCGCGCAGGATCTTGCGGCCCAGCAGGTCCAGCCCCTGGATGCCGGTGGTCCCCTCGTGGATGGGGTTGAGGCGGTTCTCGCGGTACAGTTGCTCGACGTCGAAGTCGCGGGTGTAGCCGTAGCCGCCGTGAATCTGGATGGCGATGTCATTGGCCGCCAGGCCGTATTCGGAGGGCCAGGTCTTGGCCACAGGGGTCAGCAGCCCCAGCAGGGCGGCGGCGTCCGCATCCCCGTGCTGATCGACCAGTTTCGCGCAATAGAGGCACAGCGCCAGCGCGCCTTCGACATAGGCCTTCTGCGTCAGCAGCATCTGGCGCACGTCGGGGTGTTCGATGATGGCGACCGGGCCCCCGTCCGGCCCCTGGCCCTGAATGCGTTCCTGGGCATAGCGCAGGGCATGGCGATAGCCGCGATAGCCGAGAGCGGCGGCGCCCAAGCCCACGCCGATCCGCGCCTCGTTCATCATCAGGAACATCTGTTGCAAACCCCGCCCAGGCTCGCCGATGCGCCAGCCGATCGCGCCTTCGCCCTCGCCGAAGTGCAACAGGCAGTTGCTCGTGCCGCGATAGCCCATCTTGTGGTTCAGGCCGGCCACATTGATGTCGTTTCGTCGGCCGTCGGGCAGGGTCTTGGGAACGATGAACAGGGACAGGCCGCTGGTCCCGCCGGGCAGGCGGCCGTCCGCAAGCGGAATCTTGGCCAGGACCAGGTGGACGATGTTTTCGCTGATGTCCTGCTCCCCGCCTGAGATCCACATCTTATTGCCCGACAGACGATAGCGCGGTCCCAGATGGTCTTCGCCGCCAGCCACAGCCTTGGTGCGGACGTCGGCCAGATTCGATCCCGCCTGAGGTTCCGACAGGCACATGGTGCCGAACCAGCGCCCGGCGATCTGGGGCAGGGCGAAGGTCTCGACCTGGGCCGCAGAGCCGAAGGTGGCGATAAGCCGCGCGTTGGCCGTGGTCAGCATCGGATAGGCGGCGGTGGCGATATTGGCGGCGGCGAAGAAGGAGAAGGACGCCATGCTGGCCAGGAAGGGTAGTCCCAGGCCGCCCAGGTCTTCGCTGAAGCCGGCGGCGAACAGGCCAAGCTCGGCATATTGTTCCAGGGCCGGCTTGATCGCTGGCAAGGTCAGCACCTGCCCGTTCTCGAGCCGGGGTTCGATCTCGTCGGACGTCTTGTGGTGGGGCAGGAACAGGTCGACGGCGAGGGCTTCCGACAGGTCGAGCACGGCGTCGACGCTCTCGCGGCTATGGTCGGCGAAGGCCGGCGCCGCGAACAGGGTCTCCATCTTCAGCCAGTCGTGCAACAGGAAGTCGAGGTCGCGGCGAACGATCAGGGGGTGGGTCATGCGCTCAGATCTCCGAAGGAGCCGCCGCGTTCGGCAAGCTCAACCAGTAGGGCGGCGGGCGCCCAGGCCCATCCGTGTCTCTGGTCCTGATAGGATTTCAGGGTCGCGAGGACGTGTTTCAGCCCCGTCTGGTCGGCCAGGAACATCGGCCCGCCGCGTTCGGCGGGGAAGCCGTAGCCGTTCAGGTAGATGACATCGACGTCCGAAGGCCGATAGGCGACACCCTCGGACACGATGCGAGCGCCCTCGTTGACCATGGCCAGCAGGCAGCGCGAGACGATCTCCTCGTCGCTGATACAGCGGCGCTGAATGCCCAGTTCGGCGGCGTAGGCCAGGATCATCTGGTCGATGGCCGGATCGTCGACGGCGGCGCCCATTAGGCCGCCGCCGATCACCGCTGTGGCGCGGATTTCGGCGGCCGTCGTCGTTGTCGGCAACCCCGGAATCCGGCCGGCCAACCGCTGGGCGAGGACAGCGTACTGCAGGCCTTCGTCGCCGGCGCGCAGCGGTGGGTTCAGCGGATTATCGGCCTGGCGAATGGGCACGGAGCATTCTCACGACGGTTTTGTGGGCGCGGTGACTTCTGATAGCTTATTGTTGGATTGTTGGACAAATGGAGTCTGGATGGCAAAACAGCTGAAGCGCCTGACGATCCCTCGGGCCTATGAGGCGGTGTATCGAGCGTTGGAGGAGGAGATCCTCAATGGTCGGATTGCGACCGGCGCGCCGCTTCCGACCGAGACGGAGCTGGCGGAGCAGTTCGGCGTCACGCGGCACACCGTCCGCGAGGGGATGCGGGCCCTGGAGCAAAGCGGACTGGTCAGACGCGAAGCCGGGCGACGCCTGCACGCCGCCTTGCCGCATCATGGAGAACTGGCGCCGCGCGGTTCACGCGCGCTGTTGATGCAGGGGGTGACGTTCCGCGAGCTATGGGAGGTCGCGCTGCGACTGGAGGTCTGCGCCGCAGAACTGGTCGCGCCGTTCATCGACGACGCCCTGGTCGAAAAGCTGGAGGAGAACCTTCAGGCCATGGAAACGGCGCTGACCGCGGGGCGGTCGATCATCGCCCTGGACGTCGCCTTCCACGCCCTGATAGCCGAGGCCACGCACAACCGGGTGCTGTTGATGTCGCGCGAACCCGTTTCCTTGCTCTTCTATCCGTCGCTGGAAAAGCTGTTCAATCACCCCACGACGGCTGATCGCTCGCCGGGGCGCGTCGTCGAAGCCCACCGAGCGATTGTTCAGGCGATGCGGGCGAGGGACGCTCAGGCTGTCCGTGACTGGATGGAGTGTCACATCATGGATTTCCGCCGAGGCTATGACCTGGCGGGCATCGACCTGGACCGGCTGGTGGATACCAAGGTCGAACGATAGGCGTCGGCGGGCTTTTGGGTCTGCAAGCAGAAGTCGCCGAGGCCGTAGAGCCGTGGCGTCGCTCTGACATGACTGCGCCGTAGCCGTGATCCGGATTACGCCGGTCCGGTAAAGCAGGCCTTCGTCCTGCGGCTTGCCATTCATTGTGAACAGTGTTTAATTCTTGATCTGCGCGATGCATCGGATGCGTCGGCAGCGGTTGATTTCTGTCTCCAGTCCACACAAGCGAGTCGCCCATGTCGGTTACAAAGACGGTCACCATCTTGAGTCTTACGGCTCTGGCTTCGACGCTTCCGATGGCCCTGCCGGCTTCCGCCCAGTCTCTGATCGAAGTCCAGGACGTGGATCGTGACGCGGTTCCGGCCGGAACGCCCGCCGCCTTCGCCGTCGCCTTCCCGGACGCCCAGCGCAACGAGGCGACGCGGGACATCGGCGAGGACTCTTACAGCTTCGTGCCGCTGGCCTTCATCCCGCTGTCCGACACGCGGGTCGCCCTGGTCAGCACCGGCGCCAATGCGTGCACGGGGCAGGCCTGCACCGGTCTGAACGCCGTCCACTATCTGTCCCATGACGCGGGGGAGCCGCGTCATCCCTATAGCCTGCAGGGCGAATGGCTGGATGTCGGCGCGGTCGGGGTGGTGGGCAATCCTGCCTTGCAGTGGGGCTGGACCAGGGCGATCGCCGACAATCCGGTCCTCTTCACCGAAGCCGGTGGCGTCTGGCAGGGACGGGCCTGCGGCTATGCGGTCCTGACCGAGCTGACTCCGTCCGGCCCGAGGGACATCGCCCGCATCCAGACCTCCTTCTCCGACGCCAGCAGCGATGACGGCGATCCGGGCGTCGAGGGCGTGATCACCTCGGCGGACAAGGGCCGCAGCTTCACGGTCTCCTACAGCGGGTCCGCGCGTTTCGACGAAACCTACAAACGCGGCGCCGACGGCCAGTACCGGCTGGAGGGATCCAGCCGGGTGACGGCCTGCTGAACGACCTCGTCGTCGAGCACCAAGGAGATATCCATGCGTATATTGATGACCGCTCTGGCCGCCGCTGTTTCGCTGACGGCCACGGGGGCCTTCGCGGCAGACGCCTGCACCTCGCTGGACAAGGGCGACCTGATGATCGGCCAGACGATTTCCCAGGCGCGGCAGCAGCAGTTGATGGCGGATGCGCCGGTCGGGACCCTGCATTGCGGCCGCACCGGCTGCACGGCCCTGGCCGAGGACGGGGTGATCTACAGCTGGCGCCGCGACGGCCGCATCGTCGGCAAGAAGATCGAGCTGTCCGATCCGTCGGATCTGCCGGGATGGCGCGGTCAGATCGATCAGGGGCTGGCGGACCGTCTGGGGCAGGCGACCTGCACTGTCTTCACAGCTCATGAGGAGGAGCTCGACGGCGGCTACTCCCTGAAGAGCGCGCCGCTGTCGACGGCGCAGGGCCAGACCGTCGTCGCCACCCTCTTCGGGCGCGGCGAGGGCGATGATCCGCTGACCATCGAGATGCGCGCCGTCGAGCCCTGATCTTCGCCGAAATCCGCCTGTGTCGGGGCGGATCGGCGTCTCTTAACGTCGAAGGAATTGGGATGATCCGTAAAACCGCCTGCGCCGCTGTCGGCGCCTTTACGCTGGCTGCGTCGCTCGCCGCCTGCTCACGGGCCGAAGAGGCCGGGCGCGCCGAGGCGGCCCCGGCTGCGGCGAACGCATCGGCCGTGGCCCCTGCGCCGGCCAAGGACGCCGAGGCGCCGCCCCTGTCGGCCTATGTCGGCAAGCATCCGACCGATCCGGTCCAGGGCGTCACCTTCTTCCAGCATCCGGCCGTTCGCGCCGCGATCGTGGCGTCGGGTGCGGACCGCGACATCCAGAAGGCCATTGTCTTCGACGACAATGTCGTCGGCGCGGTAACGGAGACGCGCGGGCGCTTGCTGCTGCACGGCTATGATCCGGCGGGCGCGGGCTCAACCAACTGGGCCATCCTGATGATCCCGGACGGCAGCAAGGCGGCGGTCTGCTATTCCACGGGCATCGTCGGCTATGAGAAGGGCGCCGACTGGTATTTCGAGGGCGATCTGGCCTTCACCCTCTATACGCCCTGTCCCGCCGAGGAAGGCGACATGGAGACCCTGAGCAACTGGCCGATCGGCCCGATTCCGGGCTGACGCCCGGCGGTGGAGACTTACCAGATGGGGGGGCGTTCCCTTTTCGGTGGACTGATCGCGGCCCTGGCTGTGGGCGCGGCCCCTGTCGCGGTCGCCCAGACCAGTCCAGGCGGCGATGAGGTGAGCGCGAGGGCCCTGATGAGGGAGTGGGTGAGCGCCAGTCCCGAGCATGCGAAGCTCCAGTTCGATCTGGTCAAGGCGAAGGCGGGTCTGGCGGTTCGCATCGAGCGGCTGGTCGTGATCGGCGCGCGGTGCGATCTGCTGACCGAAGAGGATGGGCGACTGATCATCGCCAACGCCCGCGCCGAAATGGAGTTCGACCAGTCCGTCCTGCCTGAGGATCAACAGAGGGCGTTCGCCCTCTATCATGAAGGTCTGCGACAGGGCGCGCTTGTGGCCGCCGATCCGGGCCTGCCTCGACCGGACGAATGCGAGGAATTCGCCAGGCCGGGCGGCACGCTGATCAAGCTGCTGACCTGGACCGGGCGACGGCAATTCATCAGCCCCGGCGTTGTCGCCAGTCCCAGAACCATCCCCTGAGGCTGCGGGGCGCGCGCGACGCCGCGGGCGCGTGTCGGCTATGATTGTCCGCGATGTCGTGTTTTATTGATCGATGTCTAATTCCTTGTGGCCCTTGATGGAGGTTCGCGTGCCGGGGCGTCTGCGGACGAAGAAGGCGAACTGGGTCGCGGCCGTGCTGCTGGCGGCGGGGCTGGCCGGGTGCAGCGGCGTCGGGCAGTCCGTCTGGGACATGGCGAGGGGCCATGTCGGGGCCGAGGCGACCCTTCTCGAGACCCCGCTGCTGTCCGCTGAGGCGCGCGGCCGAGGAGCCATGCTGTTCGCCTTTGGCGACTATGGCGGGCTCGACAGCGACGCCATGCGGACCGTGGCCGTGCCGTGGAAGCTGACCTCAGCGGCCCTGGTCATGGCCCAGGCGCCGGAGGATGTTTCGCAGGCGTCGTTGCGACGCATCCTGGCCAACTACGGCTTCCTGTATCCAGCCGAAATCGTCAATTGGCCTGAAGGCGCGGGCGCGCCGCCGAAACCCGAGGCGGTGCTGGGCGTGACCCTGGGCGTGGGGCGACGCAGCCTGCCGCCCATCGAGCTGCAGATCGGCAATATCGGTTGCGCGGCCTGTCATGCGGCCCCGACCTATGGACCGGACGGGCGTCCGGCGCCGGAGCGGGTCTGGCTGGGCGCGCCCAATCCGTCGCTGGATCTGGAGGCCTATACCCAGGGCCTGTATGCGGCGCTGCAAGGCGGGGTGGCCGAGCCCGAACGCCTGATGGCGACCGTGCGTCGGCTGTATCCGGACATGAGCGAACGGGAGATCGCGACGCTGCGGTCCTTCGTCATGCCGCGCGTGCGCGAGCGGATGACGGCCATCGCGGCGACGGGGCAGGGGGTGCTGCCCTTCTCCAACGGCCTGCCGGGTGCGACCAACGGGGTGGCTGCGCTGAAGCTGCAGCACGGCCTGCTGGCGGATGATCCGGACGCCATGGCGCGCGAGACGGGCTTCACCTCCATCCCCCACCTGGCCGATCGGGCCTGGCGCAGCGCCCTGCTGTGGGACGGGGCCTATGCCCCTCCGGGACAGGAACGGTTCCGGACAATGGAGGCGGCGGACCTGACGGACATCCATCGCAATCAGTTGGCCGCGATTACGGCCTATTTCACTGTGCCCAGCATGGGGGTGTCGGGCGCCCAGGCGCGGCGGCATGTTCCCGAGGTGGAGACGGCCTGGGCCTATCTGAAGACGGTGCGTCCCCAGCCCTTCCCAGGGCGGATCGACCAGGCGCGCGCCGTCGCGGGCCGGGAAGTCTTTCAGCGCAGTTGCGCCGCGTGTCACGGGACCTATGCCGAGACGGGACAAGGGCCGCGACTGCTCCGTTTCCCCAACTGGGCGGGCCTGGTCGGCACGGACCGGACGCGGGCGGAGGCGATCACCGAGACCCTGGTTGCGCGGGTCAACGCTTCGCCGATGGGCGGCTCGATTTCGGCGGCGGCGACCGGCCTCTATGCCGCGCCGCCTCTGACGGGCCTGTGGCAAAGCGCGCCCTATCTGCACAACGGTTCGGTCCCCAGCCTGGCCGCCCTTCTGGGCTTGGAGGAGCGACCGGAGAGGTTCCGCGTCGGCGGCCACGCCATGGATCTGGAGCGTGTGGGGATCGCCTATCCGGACGGCTATCAGCCCTATGCGGGGTCCGTCTGGGTGGACACTCGCAAGCCCGGCTTGGGCAGTCGGGGCCACGAGACCCCGTTCGTCGACCTTAGCCGTGAAGACCGTCTGGCTCTGCTGGAATACCTGAAGCGTCTGTGATCAGGCGATAAGGTCGGCGACCGCTCGCCGCGCGGGTGGAGGCAGCGCTTCGTCGGCAACCCGCCCGATGCGGAAGGCGGTGATCAGGCGGGCGCCGAGGGGCTGTTCGAACCGCGCCGCCAGAGCCGAGGCCGCCGCCTCGTCGTCGGCCAGAACCGTCATCGGGGCGGCAGACAGGCCCAGTCGCGTCATCTCCAGCCAGACGCGATGCCAGCGACGCCCGGTCTCGAATGGCGGTTCGTCGGCCGGGCGATGGAACAGGGCGACGGCGGCGCTGGAGTTGACCACGGCGGCTTCGCCCGTCAGGACCCCGACGAGACCCAGCCGATCAAGAAACTCGAAAACGCCTGGCTTCAGCACGATCCCGGCGCCCAGGGCTTCAAGGCCGGACATCTCCATGGCTCGCGCGTTCAGACCATCGACAGACCAACGCGGGTCGCGCGGCGACAACCGCATCCAGGCCAGCAGCTCGGCGCGGAACCCGCCGTGGCGAAAGGCCCTCAGACCGGCCTGATCATTGAGGCGCGCGACATGGTCGATGTCGTCGCGGTCGCGCAGAACGGTCAGGTCGGGCGCGGCCTGGACCAGGGCGTCCAGAGCCGCCTCGGCGCGATCGGACGTGAATTTGCCGCGATAGGTGCGACGCCGGGTCAGGAAGGGCGCGAGCGGGTCCGGCGCCGCTGTCCGGGTCATGGTCAGGCGGGCGATCTCGCGGTCTGCGGGGGCTGTCAGCGACAGGGTCAGTCCGCGCAGACTGGCGGCGAGGATGAAGCCCTCGACCGCAGCGCCGTGGCTGGCGGCGACGTCGCGGCCGCTGGGGTCGCCGACCGGCAGGGTGCGGCCCGGCGCCTGTATCGCCGCGACCGTGGCGTCGTCGATCCGGCGCCACTGCGTGGGCTGGATGTTATGGACATTGGGCGACAGGGCGGCGTCCGCGACGATGGCGGCGAAGGTTTCGGGGCTCATGCCGCCGCTCCGTCCAGCACCTTGCGGAACAGGTGGGTGCGATGCAGGCGTTCGCCGCCGATGCGCTCGAACTGACGCAGGCTGGCGCCGTTGACGTCGGCGATCCAGGTGCCGCCGCACTCGCGATAGCCGCGCTTCTGCAGGGCGCCGATGACGCGCCACAGCATGGCGGGGTTGACGCCCTGGCCCTGGGCTTCGGGCATGACCGAATAGAGGATCAGCACCGCCCGACGCGGTCGGAACTGCATCTTCAGCCAGGCCCACAGGGCGCGCGGGCCGTAGTCGGCGCCCGCGTCGCGCACGAAGGGGTTCAGATCCGGAATGCAGATGACCACCCCCATCGGCCGCCCCTTGTGATGGATGACCGACGACAGGGCCGGGTCCAGAACCCACATCATCTCGCCGGCTTGGAACTGGAACTCCTCGGCGGTCAGGGGGACGAACATGGGGTTGGCGTCGAAGCCGCCGATCAGACACACGCGCGCCTCTTCCATCCGCGGCTTGAAGCGACGCCGGTCGATAGGGGCGAAGGTCCAGTCGTCGGACGCCAGAATGGCGCGCGCGCCGGGCGTCAGCAGCCGCTCGCGGTCCACTTCGCCAGGCCGAAAGCGGAAGGTCGACATGGGAAACTCGGCGGCATAGCCCATGGCCTCCAGCCGAGCGGCCAGATAGGGCGGCGACCAGACCATGTCGGTGAAGGGGGCGTGCTCGAACCCCTCGGTCACCAGGCCGATCTGCTGCATGGCGGTCAGGTTGAACGGGCCGGCGATCTCCGCATCCCCATGGCGGCGGGCGAAGTCCTCGACGCCGTCGAACAGCAGGCGCAGGGCCTCGGGGTCGTCGGCGGCGTCCAGGAATCCGAAATAGCTGCGCGACAGGCCATGGCGTTCGTTCGACGCCGGGTGCCGATGCGCCGTGGCCCTCGCGACCGGCTTTCCGTCGCGCAACACGACCAGGGCCTCGAGGTCGCCGCCGTCTCTCAAAAGCGGATTTTTGAGCGGGTCCAGATAGCGTTGCAGGTCCGACCGCATCGGCGAGACATAGGGCGTGTCCTTCGGATAGACGACGAAGGGCGTGCGGAAGAAGGCGTCGAAATCGCCTCGGACCAGGGTCAGGCTCATGCGCGGTCTCCGGCGTGGCGGGCGGCGACCAGGGCCGCCATCTTCTGGAACAGGGCCATGGCGCGCTCGTCCTCTTCGGCGCGGGTCGAACCGCCCAGGGCGATCAGGGCGATGCGCAAGGGAGCGACGCTGATCAGGACGGCGTGGGTCGAGGCGTGGCGTCGCAGCAGATCGCGCAACTGTTCATGGGAGTCGCGTTCCGTTCCAGAGGCGGCGTGGCCCAGACGGGTCAGGTCCATCACGACGTCATCCGCGAAGGCGACGCGCAGCAGGGCGGGGTCATAGGCGGACAGGTCCGCGCCCTCGGCCAGCACCAGGCCCTGCAGGGGCGCGGCGCGCGACGCCGTGTCGATGAAGCGCCCCAGGTCGTCCGTGTCCGCCGTCGCCAGGGTCTGCTCGAACAGGCGGCGCTGCTGGTCGCCGCCGCCGGATTGCAGGCGCAGCAGGACGGACAGGGCCAGCAGGGCCGAGACGATGACGGCCAGCACGCCCTCGGCCTCCAGCAGGGAGCCGGGCGGACGAAGGCTGAGAAGGGCGCCGGCGAGCAGGACGGAGGTGGCGGCGGCCAGGGCCAGCTCCTTGAGGGCGTCGATCCAGCGGCGTGGGGCGCTGGCTCCGGCGGCGGCGGCATAGGCCAGGCCCAGCATGCCGAGGGCGCTGAGGCCGAAGGGGGAGATCAGGCCGAAGTCCGTCAGCGCCAGCAGGCCCGTCGCCATCAGGGCGCGGCCGTAGGAATCCAGCGCCGCGTTCTCCATCGGGGCCAGGCTGGAGCGGTCGCGGAACAGGATCAGGCCCAACACCAGGGCCAGGGCCAGAGGCACATAGAGGGCCAGGTTGAAGGCGCGCTCCAGTCCCGATCCGGCCAGGACGGCCGCGATCACGCCCAGCACGGTCCCGCCCGCGACGACCAGCTTGATCGGCAGGGGCGCATGACGCCGCAGCAGGTTCTCGGCCAGCAGCAGCGCGCCCAGCGGCAGGGCGCAGGCCAGGATCAGGCTGGCCAGGCCGAAGCTCTCGACGCCGGTCGCCCTGGCCAGTGCGCGGCAGGCGTAGAACAGTCCCGCCAGGCCGAAGACCAGCATCAGCACGTTCTGGACCGTGGTGCGGCCTTTGCGGCTGGCCAGCACCAGGGCCACGGCCAGCGCCCCCAGGGCGCCGAAGCCGTCGACCAGCATCTGGATGTCGGCGGCGGCGGTCATGCCAGCAGACGCTGCATCATCCGGCGCACCAGCCAGCCCTTGGCCCAGGCGAGGGGGCCGGGCAGGGGGCGCTCGACCCGCGCCTCACGGACGTTGAGGAACCAGCCGCGACAGTCGGTGCGCGTGCGCCGTCCCATGATCAGGGACAGGGCTTCGCCCGCCATCAGGGCCCCGGCGGTGACCACCATGGGGGCGAAGCTCATGCGCTTGCGCTTGCCCGCCGCCATGTCGGCGGCGGCCTGCAGGTCGACATGGGCGTGGGACGAGGAATGGGTCAGCACCCATTCGATCTCCTTCAGGAAGGCGTCGCCGGCCTGTTCCGGCGTGATCTCGCGCCACGGCGTGCCGCGCGTGGGATAGCCGAGCCGGTCTTCGGGACGGGGATCGTCCGGCCGCACCAGGATGACCGAGGGCAGGGGCGAGGCGTAGGCGTCGATGACGCTGGCGCCGCAGCGCCGGGCCACGCGATACAGCTCGACCGTCGCCGCCACGTCGTCGCAGCCGTTGACGATGACCGGATAGTCGCGCGCCAGCGTCTCCAGCTGATCGGTCCATTCGGCGCCCAGAACCGTCAGTTGCAGGTCCGGATTGATTTTCAGCAGGGCCTCGGCCGTGACCTCGGCCTTGGGACGGTCCACCGTGTCGGTGAAGGCGAAGACCTGACGGTTCAGGTTGGAGACCTCGAACGTGTCCAGATCGGCGATGGCGATGCGGCCGACCCCGGCGCGGACCAGCATCTGCACGCAGGCCCCGCCCATGCCGCCGACCCCGGCGACGAAGACGGCGCTGTTCTTCAGGCGCGCCTGTTCCTGTTCGCTGACGAAGCCCAGGTTGCGGGTGGTCATTTCGGCATAGAAGTCGTCGGTCATCGGGCCTCTTTCCAGGGTCTGAGGACGCCCCAGGGGCGGCTGGCCGAAAGCCAGTAGATGAGAGGCAGAACCGCCATCCGCGTCGCCATGATGACGACCAGACCGCCCAGCCCCATGGCGGTCGTCGGCGGCGCGACCTTGCGCAGATAGCGCCCGGCGGCGGCCATATCGATGCGGCCGATCTGGATCAGGTCGTCGCCTCGGCCATAGTCCAGCTGATCGCGGCAGAAGGCGTTGTAGGCCTCCACGCGGTGCGGCGCGGCTTGCGCGAAGGTCTTTTTCAGGGCGTCTGAGCCGCCGGTATAGGCGTCGGTGATGACGAAGCGCGCCTCGTCGAAACCCGCCTCGGGCCCGACGCCGAAGGCCGCCCTGTGCCTGGCCATGATCTGACGCGCCAGGGTCAGATGGTCGAAGCTGCGGCGCACGCCGGGGCGCGGCGAGGGGAAGACGTCGGAAAAGGTCTCGGCCACCATGCCGACCACGGCGGGCACCTGACTGACGTTGGAAATCCACAAGGGGCGACCCTGTCCAGCCAGAAACATCAGGACGCAGGTCAGGCCGTAGAGGGTCGCCGACATGCCGCGTCCCCGGAACGAAGGATCGACCATGACCAGTCCCAGATGCATGACCTGGGTCGCGCGGCCTTCCAGTTCGACCTCCAGCAGCGACAGGACGTTGAAGGCGACGGGACGGGCGGCCGCGCCCTTGCCCTGATAGACCACGGTCACGACGCAGTTCTTCAGGCGCTCGGCGTCGCCCCCCAGCACGCCATAGGTCAAGGCGGCCTGATCAAGCGTCGTCGCGGCGACCTTTCGCAGGTCCGCCGTCAGCGTCTCGACCTCCGGCGTCGACAGAGCCAGGCCAGGGCGCTCGACGATGTGCGTCGTCAGATCCCGGCCCGAGCGCCAATGAAGATTGATCATGAAACCGTCATTCGAGGGCCGGCCCGCGCGCGTCCGCCAAGCTTACTGGAGAGGGCGCTCCGGGGCGCGTCAAGGCGAAGGAGCATAGCTTGAAATGAACGTCGATCAATAAGATGGAAAAACAGATGTTTCTTCAGCTTTCCCAAAGCGGGATTCTGCTATGCACAGGCTATGGGCAGACGATCGGATCACACGCGGCAAGAGCTGGAGCACCTGTTTGTGGTCGAGGGCCATAAGCACATGGCGGAGGTCGGCTTCGCGCGCTTTTCCGCGCGGGAGGTGGCCAAGCGAATCGGCTACTCGATCGGCACCCTCTACAATGTCTTCGGCACTCTGGATCAGTTGCTGATCACCATCAACACGCGGACCTTCCAACTGTGGGCCGAGGATGTCCGGCAGGCGCTGGAGCAGAGCGGGCCGGATCGAATCCGCTGCCTTGTCGAGGCCTATTTCGGCTTCGCGCGCGCCAATCCTCACAGCTGGACGGCGATCTATGATCATCACCTGCCGGCGGATCTGGTTCTGTCCGACGAACAGAACCTGCTGCGGGGCGGGCTGACCCAGATCATCGTGGACGAGATAGTCGCCGTCCTGCCGCCTAGAGCGCAGGCCAACGCGCCGCGTCTGGCGCGTTCGCTGATCGCGGTGGTTCACGGGCACTGCGTCGATGAGCTGAACGGCAGCTTCGCCCTGATGGGCATTGAGCAGCCGATGGAGCTGGCGCTGGAACGGGTTCGCGAAAGCCTGACCCATGCGGGGGCGTCCCTGACGTCGGCCTAGCACCGCCGTCATCCTCGCGGGTCGACCTGTGCGATGGCGACGTAGCGCCAGGGGCCGCGTGTATTCGCGTCAAAAGGCCAGCAGGTGCTGAGAACCAGGGTCGGGGCGACGGCGTGGGAAGCGACGGCGAATCGGTCATTGCGGACGACATAGCCGCCCTGGATGCGAAATGAGGCGCGCGCGCCGTCGACGGTTTCGACGATCACCACATCGCCCGGTCGGACATCCCGCATGAAGCGGAAGTGGGTGTCGCGATGGGCGGCGACGACGGCGGTCCC
>JALAGW010000252.1 GCA_022712235.1 Brevundimonas sp.
CCCCCTCCACCATGCTGCGCATGGTCCCCCTCCCCCGCTGCGCAGGGGAGGATCGCCCTCCAGCTTCGCTGCTTCCGGGATGACGCCGAGAGGCCTACAATCCCCCCATGGCTTCGCCTGCGACCGAAACCGAGCTGAAGTTCCGCCTCGGGCCGGGCGCGGTCGTGCGCCTGTCGGGACACCCGGCGCTGCAGGGACCGCAGACCAGTCAGTCCCTGCGCTCGGTCTATTTCGACACCCCCGACGGCGTCCTGCGCGCGGCGGGGTGCGGCCTGAGGGTGCGGACCACGCCGGACGGCTTCGTCCAGACCCTGAAGCGCCAGACCGCCCCCGGCCAGACCGCCCGCGACGAATGGGAGGTCCCCGTCGCCGCCGAGGCGCTGGACCGCGCCGCGCTCAAGGCCACGCCCGCCCACAGGCTGCTGAAAGGCCGTCGCGGCGACCTGGCGCCCCGCTTCGCCACCACGGTCGTGCGCCGCGTCCGCATGGTCGACTGGGAGGGCGCACGGATCGAGGTCGCCTTCGACGCGGGCGAGCTGTCCGCCGGCGACAAACGCAAGCCCATCTATGAACTGGAGCTGGAGCTGAAGGCGGGGCCGCCCTCCGCCCTGTTCGGCTTGGCCCGACGGCTGGCCCAAGACCTCTCCATCGTCCCGGTGTTCGAGAGCAAGGCCGAACGCGGCTGGCGGTTGGCCGACGGGATCAGCCGCAGCCCGCGCCGCGCCGTGGCCATGCCCCTGTCGCCCGATGCGACAACCGCCGTCGCCTTCCGCCGCATCGCCATGGCCTGTCTGGCTCAGGTCTCGGCCAACGCCGAACTGCTGCGCGTCGTGCGCCGACCCGAGGCCGTGCATCAGATGCGGGTGGGCCTGCGCCGCCTGCGCGCCGCTGTCGGCGTCTTCAAGCCCCTGCTGGCCGAGGTGGAGCGTGAACGCATCGAGACTGAACTGAAGTGGCTGGCGCACGAGGCCGACGCCGCCCGCGACCTCGACGTCTTCATCCGCGACGTCTTCCACCCGACCGCGCTGGAGGCGCCTTCGCCCGACCTCGCGCCGCTGGGCCGTCATCTGCTGGCCGCGCGGGGTCAGGCCTATGACCGCGTTCTGACCGCCATCGCCTCGCCGCGCTACGCCCTCATGATGCTGGAGACGACCGCCTGGATCGAGACAGCGCCCCTGTCGGATGAACCGGTCGCCCCCTTCGCCGTCGAGGCGCTCGATCGGCTGCACCATCAGGTCGAACATCGCGCCCGCGACCTGACCGATCTGGACGCCGACGCCCGGCACCACCTGCGCATCCGCGCCACGCGCCTGCGCTACGCCGCCGAGTTCTTCGCCGACCTGTTTCCCGCCCGTCGCCGCCGCCCCCGCTATCTGAAGGCGCTGGAGCGGCTGCAAGACACCCTTGGCGCATTGAACGACCTGGCCGTGGCGCGCGACCGCATCCCCGGCGAGGCCGCTCTGGATAATCCCGCGGTCGCCTTCGCCGCCGGACGCGTCATCGGCCGACGCGAGCGCGACGAGGGCGCCCTGCTGGCCGCCGCGATCAAGGCCTGCGGGCGTTTCCACGACGCCAGACCTTTCTGGACCGGCCGCAAGCCACGTCAGAAACGGTCGTAGATCGCATTTTGTTCTCATTGCGCAAATGAGAACATCTTGTGAACCAGAACAAACCGTGCACATAGTCCGTCTCACAGAGGGAGCGGGTCCTGGCGGGTCTCTCCCAAAGCCCAGAATGGAATCATGGCAAGGGAGAGAAAACCAATGGCACAGGCGGCATTGAAGCTCGTGGGTAAAGAAGACGGCGAAAAGCAACGCGCTCTGGAGGCGGCGATCGCACAGATCGATCGCGCCTTCGGCAAGGGCTCGGTGATGAAGCTCGGCAAGGCCGGGCAGGTGAACGAAATCGAGAGCGTCTCGACCGGTTCGCTGGGACTGGACATGGCGCTGGGCATCGGCGGCCTGCCGGTCGGGCGGGTGATCGAGGTGTTCGGCCCGGAATCCTCGGGCAAGACCACCCTGGCCCTGCACACCGTGGCCGAGGTCCAGAAGAAGGGCGGCGTGGCCGCCTTCGTCGACGCCGAGCACGCGCTGGACCCCGTCTATGCCCAGAAGCTGGGCGTGAACCTGGACGACCTGCTGGTGTCGCAGCCCGACGCCGGCGAACAGGCGCTGGAGATCGTCGACACCCTGGTGCGTTCAGGCGCCGTGGACATCGTGGTGGTCGACTCGGTCGCGGCGCTTACGCCCCGCGCGGAAATCGAAGGCGAGATGGGCGACAGCCTGCCCGGCCTGCAGGCCCGTCTGATGTCGCAGGCCCTGCGCAAGCTGACGGCCTCGATCTCCAAGTCGAAGTGCATCGTCCTCTTCATCAACCAGATCCGTCACAAGATCGGCGTCATGTACGGCTCGCCGGAAACGACGACGGGCGGCAATGCGCTGAAGTTCTACGCCTCGGTCCGCCTCGACATCCGCCGCACCGGCGCGATCAAGAACCGCGACGAGGTCGTCGGCAACACCACCCGCGTCAAGGTGGTCAAGAACAAGGTCGCTCCGCCGTTCCGCGAGGTCATCTTCGACATCATGTACGGCGAAGGCATCTCCAAGATCGGCGAGATCATCGACCTGGGGGTCAAGGCCAACATCATCGAGAAGTCGGGCTCCTGGTTCTCCTACGACTCGACCCGCATCGGTCAGGGCCGCGAGAACGCCAAGGAGTTCCTCAAGAACAACCCCGACATGGCCCTCGCCATCGAGACGCCCGGGCGCCAGGCCACAGCCAAGATCGCCGACGACATGCTGGGCGCGCCCGAGCCTGACGAAGGTCAAGATCTGGAGGGCTGAGCCAGCCCTCCAGATCTTTACCTTCGTC
>JALAGW010000253.1 GCA_022712235.1 Brevundimonas sp.
CGAGCCCTCGCCCACCCGCTCGGCCGTCATGGTGCGGCTGTCGCACAGCCATATCCGCTTCGGAACCTTCCAGCGTGCCGCCTACTACGGCCGCAAGGATCAGATCGAGGTTCTGCTGGAACACGCTCGCAGCCTTTATCATCCCTCGGTCGCGACCGGCGACGCCCCCGGTTTCCTGGCCGCCGTGGTCGAGACCTCGGCCCGGCTGACCGCGAAGTGGATTTCCGCCGGCTTCGTCCACGGCGTGCTGAACACCGACAATCTGAATGTGACAGGCGAAAGCTTCGACTACGGCCCGTGGCGCTTCCTGCCCCACTATGATCCGGCCTTCACCGCCGCCTATTTCGACACCTCCGGCCTCTACGCCTTCGCGCGCCAGCCCGAGGCCGTGTTCTGGAACCTGACGCAGCTGGCCGGCTGCCTGAAGCTGATCGCCGAGGATCAGGTCGCGGCCCTGACCGAGGCGCTCAATGGCTTCGGCCCCGCCTATATCCGCCATCTGCGCGCCGCCTTCCTCAATCGGCTGGGGGTCAAGAGCCTGGGCGAGGCGGCGGATCAACGGCTGCTGGACGCAAGCCTGGCCCTGCTGCGCGACAAGGGCAAGGCCCTGCGTTGGGAACCCTTGTTCTTCGACTGGTTCGGCGGCTTCAGTTCGGGTGCCCGGGCCTTGGGCGGCGTGCGCGGCAAGATCTATCAGGGCGAGGCCTTCGACGCCTTCCGCTTCGCCCTGCTGGAGCACGAGCCCGACCGGCCCGAGCGGCTGGAGCATCCGATGTTCGCCGCAGCCGAACCGGAGGAGATGCTGATCGACGAGGTCGAGGCCCTGTGGTCGGCCATCGAACAGGGCGACGACTGGGCGCCTCTCCACGCCAAGCTGGCCCGGTTAGAGGCCGCACGGAGCGCGTGGGCGCTTTAAGTCATCAACTGATGTCATCAGGCGTTGACAGCCCGCTTCGACGGGCCTAGACCACGCTCACGTCCTGCGTCGGGTTACGGGGAATTGTGGTTTCAGCCACGCCGCCGCCGCAGGTCGCGCCTACCCCGGTTCACAGATTGTTACACTTCCTTGACGATCGCCTCCGGCAATCTGATCTAGCAACTGTTACCAA
The DNA here is from genome assembly GCA_022712235.1 of Brevundimonas sp. Classification (GTDB taxonomy): domain Bacteria; phylum Pseudomonadota; class Alphaproteobacteria; order Caulobacterales; family Caulobacteraceae; genus Brevundimonas. The sequence goes on from JALAGW010000253.1 coordinate 1,110, forward strand.
TTAAACCCCCACGGTTTCGGCCATGACCTCGACGACCTTGACGCCCCGCTCTCGCGCAAAATCCGACTACCTGAACCTGACCCTCTGGACCTTCCAGGGCTGGATCGCGATGTTCTTCATCGCGGCCGGCTACGCCAAGTTGACGGAGTCGATGGAGAACCTGACCGTGCTGATGCACTGGCCCGCCATGGCCAGCGTCAACTTCGTGCGCGGCCTGGGCGTGGTCGAGATCGTCCTGGCCCTGATGGTGCTCAGCCCCCTGGTGTCCTGGCGCTTCGGCCGCCCCCTGCTGCTGACCGCCAGCGTCGGCCTGCTGGCCCTGCAGACCATCATGCTGATCCTGCACGGCATGGAGCTGAATGTCGGCCTGGCCCTGACCAACCTCTTCCTGATCGCCATCACGGCGCCGGTGCTGTGGTTCCGCCGTCACTGATCGCCTGACACACGTCTCCTCCCCGGATCGGCCGCGGCGGGCGCAAGCTCTCCGCGGCCGATTTGCGTTTGCGTCCCTCGCCGATCACAAGTTGTCGAGGCGATCAGCGAGAAGCTTCCCTTTACGTCCGCGTCAAGTTATGGGTGACGCATGGCGACCGCTGACGATCACCGCACCTATTCCATCCGGCACCTGTGCCGCGAGTTCGGCGCCACCGCGCGCGCCCTGCGCTTCTATGAGGACAAGGGCCTTCTGACCCCTGCCCGCAAGGGTCAGACGCGGGTCTATGACGCGCGCGATCGCGCCCGACTGAAGCTGATCCTGAGGGGCCGCCGCATCGGCTTCACCCTGCAGGAGATCCAGGAGATGCTGGATCTGTATGACCGCAAGGATCACAACGTCCATCAGATGGCCGTGGCCCTGCGCCGTCACCGCGCCCAGGTCGAGGCGCTGAAGCAGCAACTCGAAGACATCGAGGGCGCCATCCAGACCGCCGAAGAGGCCTGCGCCTGGATGGAGTCCAAGCTGGGCGAGCACCGCCCTGACCTTCTGCCGGGGGCGGACGAATACGCCAGCCTGCTGAGCGAACGCCTCAACCCCGACAACCAATTCCAGCCCTTCAAAGCGAGAGCCTGATCATGGCCTACAAGGCGCCTGTCCGCGACCTGTCCTTCGTCCTGCACGACGTGCTGGAGGTCGAACGCTACGCCAACCACTTCGCCGACGCCGACCTGTCGCGCGACCTGATCGACCAGATCATCGAGGAAGGCGGCAAGTTCGCCGAAGAGGTCATCGCCCCGATCAACCGTCCGGGCGATCAGGAAGGCTGCCGTATCGAAGGCGACGTGGTGACCACGCCCAAGGGCTGGAAAGAAGCCTATCACCAGATGGTCGAGGCTGGCTGGACCAGCCTGGCCTTTGGCACGAAATACGGCGGCCAGGGCCTGCCTTCGATCGTCTCCATGGCCGTGGGCCAGTTCACGGCGGCGGCCTCGGCGGCCTTCTCCATGTATCCGGGCCTGACGGGCGGCGCCTATCACGGCATCGAGGCCTCGGCCTCTGACGAACTGAAGCAGAAGTACCTGCCCAAGATGGCGACCGGCGAATGGACCGGCACCATGAACCTGACCGAGCCGCAGTGCGGCACCGACCTGGGCATGGTCCGCACCAAGGCCGTGCCGAACGGCGACGGCTCCTACTCCATCACCGGCCAGAAGATCTGGATCTCGGCGGGCGAGCACGACTTCGCCGACAACATCATCCACACCGTGCTGGCCCGCGTCGAAGGCGCGGTGCCGGGCATCAAGGGCCTGTCGCTGTTCGTGGTGCCCAAGTTCCTCGTCAACGAAGACGGCTCCATCGGCGAGCGCAACGGCGTGAGTTGCGCCGGCCTCGAGCACAAGATGGGCATCCACGGCAACGCCACCTGCGTCATGGCTTATGAGAACGCCAAGGGCTGGCTGATCGGCGAAGAAGGCCGCGGCATGAACAACATGTTCGTGGTCATGAACGAGGCCCGCCTCGGCACCGGCCTGCAGGGCCTGGCCATCGGCGACGCCGCCTATCAGGCCGCCGTCGAGTTCGCCAACGACCGCCTGCAAGGCCGCGCCCTGACCGGCGCCAAGAACCCGGACGGCCCGGCCGACCCCATCATGGTCCATCCCGACGTGCGCCGGATGCTGCTGGAGTCCAAGGCCTTCGTGGAAGGCGGTCGCGCCTTCATCCTGTGGACCGCCCTGCAAGCCGACCTGCAGAAGTCCTCGGACGAGGCCACGGCGACCAAGGCCAAGGACTACATGGGCCTGATCACGCCGGTGCTGAAAGCCTATCTGACCGACAAGGGCTTCCACGTCGCCTCGCTGGCCATGCAGGTCCACGGCGGCTCGGGCTACACCGAGCACTTCCCCGCCTCGCAGTATCTGCGCGATGCGCGGATCACCATGATCTATGAGGGCACCAACGGCATTCAGGCGCTCGACCTGGTGGGCCGCAAGCTGCCGTCGAACGGCGGCCGCGCCATCATGAGCTGGTTCGCCGACATCGACGCCTTCGTGGCCGAGAACGGCGAGGATGAGGCCCTCAAACCCTTCGTCGACGGCCTGGCCGACACCAAGAAGAAGCTGCAGGAAGGCACCATGTGGCTGATGCAGAACGGCATGGCCAATCCGGACAACGCCGCCGCCGCCTCGACCGACTACCTGCATATCTTCGGCCTGACGGCCCTGGCCTATATGTGGGCGCAGATGGCCAAGTCGGCGCAGGCCAAGATCGCCGCCGGCGACGCCGATCCCTACTACGCGACCAAGCTGCAGACCGGTCAGTATTTCGTCGAGCGCATCCTGCCCGACGCCGCCGCCCACCTGGCCAAGCTGAAGACCGGCGCCGAGGTGTTGATGCAGATGCCCGCCGAGGCGTTCTGATCCGCCGCTGATCACGGGGCCTCTTTCGCCGACGCGAGGGAGGCCCTTTCTCTATCGACCACGCTGAGACGACCGCCAGAGTCCGACCGCGCCGCGCAGGAAACGCCACGATGAACGTGCTCAACACCCCCGACCCCGACTTCATGCAAGAAGAGGAAATCGTCCTCTTCTCCGACAGCGTCGGCAAATGGATCGACGAGCACGCCCCGCCCGAGAAGATGGCGGAATGGATCGCCGCCTCCAGCGTGCCGCGCGGCCTATGGAACACGGCGGGCGAGGCCGGACTTCTGGGCCTGTCCCTGCCGGAGGAAGACGGCGGCTTCGGCGGCGACTATCGCCACGAGGTGGTGCTGATGCGCCAGCTGGGCTGGAAGGGCGCGGACCACTTCGGCATCAGTCTGCACAACGCCATCGTCATGCCCTACATCTGGCACTACGGCACGGCCGAGCAAAAGGCGCGCTGGCTGCCGCGTCTGCAGTCGGGCGAACTGGTCGGCGCCCTCGCCATGACCGCGCCCGGCGCGGGGTCTGCCCTGCAAGGCGTCAAGACCACCGCCTTCAAGTCGGGCGACCACTATGTCCTGAACGGCTCCAAGACCTTCATCACCAACGGCCAGCTGGCCAACTTCATCATCGTCGTCGCCAAGACCGACCCGGCCGAGGGCGCCAAGGGCACCAGCCTGTTTCTGGTGGAAGCCGATACGCCGGGCTTTGCCAAGGGCAAGCGTCTGGAGAAGGTTGGCATGAAGGCGCAGGACACCTCCG
>JALAGW010000027.1 GCA_022712235.1 Brevundimonas sp.
CCGCCGAACTCGGTCCAGGCCAGACCGGTGACGATGCCGACCTGATCCTCAGCGTCCGTCTCACCATAGCGGAACTTCTTGACACCCGCGTATTCAGCCAGCTTGGCCGCGTCGACCGTGATGGAGACGGCCTTGGTCTTGGCCATTTCCCGCACCGCCTTGCGGGCCAGGCCGCCCAGGGCGCGTTCCAGCGAACGCACGCCGGCTTCGCGCGTGTAGTAGCGGATCAGCTCGCGGATCGTCTCTTCCGGGACGATCAGTTCGCCTTCCTTCAGCCCGTGGTCCTTGAGCTGCTTGGGCAGGACGTGGCGCTTGGCGATCTCGACCTTCTCATCCTCAGTGTAGCCGCTGACCCGGATGATCTCCATCCGGTCCATCAGGGGCTGAGGCATGTTCAGACTGTTGGCCGTGGTGACGAACATGACCTGCGACAGGTCGTAGTCGACCTCCAGATAGTGGTCGCCGAAGGTCGAGTTCTGGGCCGGGTCCAGCACTTCCAGCAGGGCCGAGGACGGGTCGCCGCGCCAGTCGGCGCCCAGCTTGTCGATCTCGTCCAGCAGGACGAAGGCGTTGGTGGTCTTGGCCTTCTTCATCGACTGGATGATCTTGCCGGGCATGGAGCCGATATAGGTCCGGCGGTGGCCGCGGATCTCGCTTTCGTCACGCACGCCGCCCAGCGACATGCGGACGTATTCCCGCCCCGTCGCCTTGGCGATCGATTGCGCCAGCGAGGTCTTGCCGACGCCGGGAGGTCCCACCAGGCACAGGATCGGGCCCTTCAGGCTGCCGGTGCGCGCCTGGACGGCCAGATACTCGATGATCCGTTCCTTGACCTTCTCGAGGCCATAGTGATCCTCCTCGAGAATGTCCTCGGCCTTCTGCAGGTCGATAGGCCTGGTCTTGGCCTTGCCCCACGGCACGGACAGCAGCCAGTCGAGGTAGTTGCGCACCACGGTCGATTCCGCCGACATCGGGGACATGTTGCGCAACTTCTTCAGCTCCGCCTCGGCCTTGGCGCGCGCCTCCTTGGACAGCTTGGTCTTGCGGATGCGCTTTTCGAGTTCCAGCAGTTCGTCGCGCGTGTCGTCGGTCTCGCCCAGCTCGCGCTGGATCGCCTTCATCTGCTCGTTCAGATAATATTCGCGCTGGGTCTTCTCCATCTGGCGCTTCACGCGCGAGCGGATCTTCTTCTCGACCTGCAGGACGCTGATCTCGCCCTCCATCAGGCCATAGACCTTCTCCAGACGCGCCGGCACGTCGATGGTCTCCAGCAGGCCCTGCTTGTCGGCGATCTTCACCGACAGGTGGGCGGCCACGCTGTCGGCCAGCTTGGACGGGTCGTTGATCTGGGGGATGGAGCTGAGGGCCTCGGGCGGGACCTTCTTGTTCAGCTTCACATAGTTTTCGAACTGCTCGATCACCGCGCGCAGCAGGGCCTCGCTCTGCGAGGCGTCGCCTTCTTCATCGGCGATCTCGACGGCCTCGGCCTCGTAGTAGTCCTCGCGGTCGGTAAAACGGAGCAGGCGCGCGCGGCCCTTGCCCTCGACCAGAACCTTCACGGTGCCGTCGGGCAGCTTCAGCAGTTGCAGCACCGTCGCCAGCACGCCGGTCTGATAGATGGCGTCCGCCGCCGGATCGTCGTCGACGGAGTTCTTCTGGGTGGCGAGCAGGATCTGCTTGTCGCCCTTCATGATCTCATCGAGGGCCCGCACGGACTTCTCGCGGCCGACAAACAGCGGCACGACCATGTGCGGAAAGACGACGATGTCTCTCAGCGGCAGGACGGGGAGGATTTTGCTCTCGGTCATGATGCGTACTTTCCAGGGCCTTCGTGGATCTCCGGCCCACCGAACCGGTCTGTCTTGGCGCGAATGCCTCGACGTCTCGACTCAGCCCGCCATTATGGGCGGCTTTCGTATGAGTATGTGGCGCTGCGAACGCCGTGTTCAAGCGTAGCGGACGCAAGGCCCACAGAAGCGTGAAACCGTGGTGACGCTGGACGGACCGCCTTGCGCTCCGATCAAAGCCGGTCAGATCGTGTCTTCACGCCGTTCTTACGGCTATTTCGAGCCCAAGCCCCCTGTGGCGCCGTTTCATCAGGAGGCGAAGCGAAAGGGGCGGCCCGTCGCCGGACCGCCCCCCTGCGTCTGTGACTGGCGTCAACCTCAGGCGGCGCCGTCGGCCTTCTTCTTGGAGGCTTCCGAATAGATGAGCAGCGGCTGGGCCCGGCCCTCGATCACCTCAGCGTTGACCACGACTTCCTCGACGCCTTCGAAGGTCGGCAGCTCGAACATGGTCTCCAGCAGGATGCCTTCCAGGATGGAACGCAGGCCACGAGCCCCGGTCTTGCGCGTGATCGCCTTCTTGGCCACCGCCGACAGGGCGTCGTCGGTGAAGGTCAGCGTCACGTTCTCCATCTCGAACAGGCGCTTGTATTGTTTGACCAAGGCGTTCTTCGGCTCGGTCAGGATCTTGATCAGCGCCGCCTCGTCCAGGTCCTCCAGCGTCGCCAGAACCGGCAGACGACCGATGAACTCGGGGATCAGGCCGAAACGCATCAGGTCGTCAGGCTCGACCTGCTTCAGGATCTCGCCCGTGCGGCGCTCGTCGATCTCCTTGACCTTGGCGCCGAAGCCGATGGAAGCCCCCTCGCCACGCGCCGAGATCACCTTCTCCAGGCCGGCGAAGGCGCCGCCGACGATGAAGAGGATGTTGGCGGTGTCGACCTGCAGGAACTCCTGCTGCGGATGCTTGCGCCCGCCTTGCGGAGGCACGGAGGCGACAGTGCCTTCCATGATCTTCAGCAGGGCCTGCTGCACGCCTTCGCCCGACACGTCGCGGGTGATCGACGGGTTGTCCGACTTGCGCGAGATCTTGTCGATCTCGTCGATATAGACGATGCCGCGCTGGGCCCGCTCGACATTGTAGTCCGAGGCCTGAAGCAGCTTCAGGATGATGTTCTCGACGTCCTCGCCCACATAGCCGGCTTCGGTCAGGGTCGTGGCGTCGGCCATGGTGAACGGCACGTCGATGATGCGCGCCAGCGTCTGGGCCAGCAGCGTCTTGCCCGAGCCGGTCGGCCCGATCAGCATGATGTTCGACTTGGCCAGTTCGACGTCGTTGTTCTTCGTCGCGTGGTTCAGACGCTTGTAGTGGTTGTGAACGGCGACGCTCAGCACCTTCTTGGCGTGGCTCTGGCCAATCACATAGTCGTCCAGGACGTCGCGGATTTCCTTCGGCGTAGGAACCCCGTCCTTGGTCGTCTTGAAGGCGATCTTGTGCTCTTCGCGGATGATATCCATGCACAGCTCGACGCATTCATCGCAGATGAAGACGGTCGGTCCCGCAATCAGCTTGCGGACTTCGTGCTGGCTCTTGCCGCAGAACGAGCAATAGAGCGTGCTTTTGGCGTCTGTGCCGGCGGCTTTGGTCATAGACCCTTCTCACTCCCGCGATCCGGCCCGACATGGGACGAAAGGCGCTTACCTCGTGGTTGATCCGTGAATCTATGCACGAAGGTCTTCAAAAAAAGACAATCACCCATCACACGTTCCGCCACAACCCTGTTGCGACGCGACAACGCACGAACAGGGACGGACAGGACAGTTTCTATGGGGATCACGGCTAATGTCTGACATGGGCGCCGCACAATCGTTTCGCCAGTCCCCCGCCGGGGACCGCCCGATCGTCGCCTTCGACTTCGACGGCACCCTGACGATTCGCGACAGCTTCACCGCCTTCCTGCGCTGGCGGGCCGGCGCGGCGGGCTGGGCCGTCGGCCTGGCCAGGATGGCGCCGGCGCTCGTGGCCTATGTGGGCGACCGCGACCGGGGCCGGATCAAGGCCGCGTCCGTGCGCGAATTCCTGCTGGGGATGGACCGTCAGACGTTGGAGGCGGAGGCCGAGCGGTATGCCGATCAGGTCTGGGACCGCTTCATGCGGCCCGACGCCCTCGCCTGCTGGAAGGCCTGGGGCGACAAGGGCGCGCACCGCGTCATCGTCACCGCCTCGCCGGAAACGACCGTCGCCCCCTTCGCCCGCCGCCTGGGGGCCGAGGGCCTGCTGGGCACGCAGCTGGTGTTTGACGCCCAGGACCGCGTCACCGGCGCCTTCGCAGGCGCGAACTGCCGAGGCGAGGAAAAGGTGCGTCGTCTGCGCGCCGCCTATGGCGACGACATGCAACTGGCCGCCGCCTACGGCGACACCTCGGGCGACACCGAAATGATCGCCATCGCCGGAGAAAAGGGCTTCCGCGTCTTCACCAGCCGCCCCTGACGGCATCGTCGGCGGTCAGTGACCGTCGATGTCCACGTCGAAGACCACGGGCTTGCCGCGCGACGTCGGATTCCAGCCGGCTTCCGTCGCCGAGATCACGGCGTTGCGCACCGCATCGACATTGACCCGCTGTTTCTCGACGTCGGGCCGGCCATTGGGGCGCAGCGGCGGCGGAAACTGGATGATGGCCTCACGCTTGAAGTCGACCAGGCGCAGGGTGACCGCCATCCCCTCCCATACTCCGCCTGACTTGGGCTGAGGCTGGCGGCGGAGTTCCCACTCATAGGTATCGCCGTCGACTTCGACCGTGCCTTTGGAATCGCGGGTGTACTGCATGCAGGCCTGATAGCATGAATCCGGCGAAGGAGAGCCTCACTAGCCCAGCATGCGCCGGGCAGTGTCGTCCTTCCAGATGAAACGATGGACCAGCACCATCAGGACATGCCCGCCGATCGCCGCCAGCAGCAACCAGGCCAGCAAGCCATGGAAGGCGTCCGCCGGCGCCGTCATCCAAGCCACTTCCGATCCACCGCCTTCGATGAAGGGCAGGCCGAAGAAGGTCATCGACTTTCCAGAACCATATTGGCGTAACAAGGCGGAGGCAGGCACCACCAGCATCATGGCGTACAGCACCAGGTGCCCTCCCCTGGCGGCCAGCCCCCAGAAGCCGCCACCGTGAGATGGCCGCGCCTTCATGTTGTAGAGACCCCAGATCGCTCGCAGGATCAGAAGCACGAGAAGCACGGTTCCCACGCTCTTGTGCGTGCCCACCCAGAAGGCGGTTATGGGCGCCTTGCCGACCGCCAGCTTGATCCCCATGCCCGCAAACTGCCAGGCCATCAGACCCGCCATGCTCCAGTGCAGCAAGCGCGTCACCAGACCGTATCTGAACCCGTCGTCTCGCATGGCCATGCCTGACTGCTCCTTGTTGGCGACAAGTGCTCAAACATGATTCGAGGCGGCTTCCGTCGCCGGACGCCGCCTCGCAAATTGTCGCAGCCTTCAGGCGTGAAGGCTCAGGGAGCCTTGACGCCGTCGTCGTCGGCCTGGGTGCGCTTGTCATAGACGTGGTCGACGATGCCCCAGGCCTTGGCTTCTTCCGCCGTCATGAAGTGGTCGCGGTCCAGGGTGCGCTCGACTTCCTCATAGGTGCGGCCCGTATGCTGGACGTAGATCTCGTTCAGACGGCGCTTGGTGGCGATGATGTCCTCGGCGTGGCGCTCGATGTCCGAAGCCGTGCCGCGGAAACCGCCCGAGGGCTGGTGCACCATGACCCGCGCGTTCGGCAAGGCGATGCGCTGGCCCGCTTCACCAGCCGTCAGGATCAGCGAACCGGCCGAGGCGGCCATGCCCATGACCACGGTCGAGACCGGCGACTTGATGTATTGCATGGTGTCGTAGATCGCGAGCGCCGAGGTCACCTGACCGCCGGGGCTGTTGATGTACATGCTGATCTCCTTCTTCGGGTTTTCCGATTCCAGGAACAGCAGCTGAGCGCAGATCAGCGAGGCCATCCCGTCCTCGAACGGGCCGGTCAGGAAGATGATCCGCTCGCGCAGCAGGCGCGAAAAGATGTCGAACGACCGTTCGCCGCGGCTGGATTGCTCCACCACCATCGGCACCAGGTTGTTGGAGATGTAGTCGATCGGATCGCGCATGAAGGCCTTCTCGAATGCTGGGGCGCACGACTCACCGTTCGCCCGCCGTCCTGCTTGATATCGCGTTCATAGGGCTTCGGCGCAAGGCGGCGCACCCCAAAAGCAAATCCCCGCCCCGGAGAACCGGGACGGGGATTAGAAGCCTCGGCTTGGGAAGAAGGGCTTACGCCTCGTCTTCTTCCTTCAGCAGCTCTTCCTTCGAGATCGGGGTGTCGGTGACGTCGGCGACGCCGACGATCAGGTCGACGACCTTCTCTTCATAGATGGGCGCGCGCAGCTGGGCGGCGGCGTTCGGGTTCTGGCGGTAGAAGTCCAGAACCATCTTCTCCTGGCCGGGGTAGTTGCGGGCTTCGGCCATGATGGCGTTCGACAGTTCCTGGTCCGTCACGCCGACATTGTTGGCGCGGCCGATTTCAGCCAGCACCAGACCCAGGCGCACGCGGCGCTCGGCGATCTTCTTGTACTCGGCCTTCAGTTCGTCTTCCGACTTCTTGGCGTCCTCTTCCGGCAGGCGGCCGGCGTCCTTGTCAGCCGACACCTGGGCCCAGATGCCTTCGAACTCGGCGTCCACCATCTTCGGCGGCAGGGCGAAGTCGTGGGCTTCGTCCAGTTGATCCAGCAGGGCGCGCTTCAGCTTGAAGCGGGCGGCGCCGGCGTACTGCTGGTCCAGGTTGGCCTTCAGCAGCTCTTTCAGCTTGTCCAGCGACTCCAGGCCGATGCGGGTGGCGAACTCGTCGTCGATCTTGGCTTCGGCCTCGGCCTTGATGGCCTTGACCTTGATGTCGAAGGTCGCGGCTTTGCCGGCCAGGTTCTTGGCCTGGTATTCTTCCGGGAAGGTGACCTCGATGGTCTTCTCCTCGCCGACCTTGGCGCCCTTCAGCTGCTCTTCGAAGCCGGGGATGAAGCGGTTGGAGCCGATCACCAGGTCGGCGTCTTCGGCCGAACCGCCTTCGAACACTTCGCCGTCCAGCTTGCCGACGAAGTCAATGGTCAGCTGGTCGCCCTCGGCGGCCTTCACGGTCTTGCCCTTCTTGTCCTCATAGGTCTTGGCCTGCGAGGCCAGTTCCTTGAGGGCTTCGTCCAGATCTTCATCCGAGGCCGTGTAGGTCGGACGATCCAGCTTCAGGGTCTTGGGGTCGACCGGGGTGAATTCCGGCATGACTTCCAGCGACATTTCATAGGCCAGGTCTTCCTGACCGGCGATGACCTTGTCCATGTCCGAGATCAGCTTCATCTCGGCCGGGGCGGCCGGACGGATCTTGGCTTCGTCCAGGGCCTTCTGGCTGGTTTCGTTCAGCGAGGCGTTGATGATCTCGCCCATGAAGTCACGGCCGAAGGTCTTCTTGACGTGCGCGGCCGGCACCTTGCCCGGACGGAAGCCCTTGAGCTTCATCTGGGGCGCGACTTCCTTGATGCGCGCTTCCAGCTTTTCGTTCAGCTCGGCTACCGGGATGGTCACCGCGATCACGCGGCTGAGGCCTTCGTTCGACTTTTCGACGACTTGCATGGTCGGGATTCTGACGCTCTGTGGCGACGCCGAACGGCGCGCGCGGTGGATAAAGCAATAGGGCCGCCCTTTTGGAGCGGCGCCTCGAAGCCCGCCCTTATGTCGAGAAGGGGCCGAAAGGTCAACGCGCGCGGGTTCCTTTGCCGCCGCCGCCTCGCTATCTGAAAGGCCATGAGCCAGTCCCCCGCCCCCATCGGCGTCTTCATCACGCCCGTCACGCCGTTGCAGCAGAACTGCACGACCGTCTGGTGCACCAGGACGAACAAGGCCGCCGTCATTGATCCGGGCGGTTCGGCGGACGCGATTCTGGGCGAGATCACGCGGCGCGGTCTGACGCTGGACGCCATCTGGATCACCCACGGCCACCTCGACCACGCGGGCGGCGCCGCCGACATGCAGGAAAAGACCGGCGTGGAAATCATCGGCCCCCACGCCGAGGACCAATTCTGGATCGACCTGATTCCCACCCAGGGTCAGAAGTATGGCCTGCCCGAAGCCCGCACCTTCACCCCGACGCGCTTCCTCAACGACGGCGACGTCCTGACGCTGGGCGAGACGAGCTGGGAGGTCGTGCATTGCCCCGGCCACACGCCCGGCCACGTCGTCTTCTTCAACCGCGAGGCCCGCTTCGCCCAGGTCGGCGACGTCCTGTTCCAGGGCTCGATCGGCCGCACGGATTTTCCGCGCAGCGACCACGGCGCCCTGCTCCACGCCATCACGCAAAAGCTGTGGCCGCTCGGCGACGACGTGACCTTCGTGCCGGGTCACGGCCCCCACTCCACCTTCGGCGCCGAGCGGCGGACCAATCCCTACGTCTCGGATCAGGCCATGGCGCGAGCGCCCATCGCCCGACCGGCGTCCGGCCCCTCCTGATCTACCGCGCGGCCAGCAGGCCGATGATCACCCCGATCCCAAGCGCATAGAACGACGCCCGCATGGGTTCGTCGCGAATGGCGTCGCGCGCCCGTTTGACCCGCCGATCAGCCCAGGCGCGCGCCTCTGCAGCGTCTTCGCGGACCGCCTCATGAATAGGGCGCGGCCTGACGCCCCTTGCGATAATGGCGTCCGCCGCCTCTTCCAGTCTCAGCCCCTCGGTCGAGGCGCCGTTGACGATGTCGTCGGGCGAGGCGGACATGCGGGGCTCTGCCATAAGAAGTCTCCGGGTGTTGAGAGGTTGTTTTTCAACCCGTCGACGCCCGGCCGGTTCCTGATCAAACGCGCTGCTTCGCGCCAAGTCCGACCGCCCGCAGCACAAGGAAATCGTTCTTGTTCGGAACCGCATCGGCGGCGCCGGGTTCTTTTCGGCAAGCGCCACCGTCTTTGAAAGGAACAGCCGAAATGGCCGAAGGTCAGCCCACCCGCGGGTCGGGTGTTTCCAAACGAGGATTCGCCTCTATGGACCCCGAACGCCAGCGCGAGATCGCCCGCAAGGGCGGCGCCAGCGTTCCCAGCGAGAAGCGCAGCTTCTCCCAGGACCGCAGCCTCGCGGCCCAGGCCGGCCGCAAGGGCGGCGAGGCCTCGCACGGCTCGCGCAACAAGACCGACAGCGACGCCCCGCCCAAGGGTTGAGTCCTTCCGTCTGACATCAAGGCGGCTCAGCCCTTGGCTAGGCCGCCTTTTTGCTGCGCGCCGCCTTGGTCAGGCCGACCGGCTCAGGCCGCCAGCAGGGCCAGCCCAACCGCCGGATCTGGGCTGACCTCGAAGGCCTCCAGTCGCCACCCCGCCGCCTGCGCCAGAGCCTCCACCGACGCTTGGTCGAACTTGCGCGAGCTCTCGGTGTGAACCGTCTCTCCGGCGTTGAAGCGGAAGGCCAGCTTGCCCAGATGCACCGTCATCGGCCGGGTCGCCTTAAGGTGCATCTCCATCCGCGAATGCTCGGGGTTCCACAGGGCGACATGGGCAAAGGCCTTAGGCTCGAAATCCATGCCCAGTTCACGATTGGCGCGAACCAGAAGATTGCGGTTGAAGGCCGCCGTCACGCCCTGGGCGTCGTCATAGGCCGCGACCAGAATCTCGGACGACTTCACCAGATCGACGCCCAGGATGAACAGGCTGTCGTCCCCCAGGACTTCACGCGCCGACCGCAGCAGGGCGACCGCCGCCTCCGGCGTCAGATTGCCGATGGTCGAACCGGGAAAGAAGCCGACCCTTCGCCCTGAGCCAGCATCGGCCGGCGGCGGGGCCAAATGCTCGAAGTCGCCGACCACCGGCAAGACTTTCAGCCTCGGATAGTCGGCGCGAATACGCTGAGCCGCCTGGTTCAGCGCCGTGGGGCTGATGTCGATCGGCGCGTAGACGGCCAGGTCCGGCGCCGCATTCAGCACGATGCGCGTCTTCTCGCTGGCGCCCGATCCCAGTTCGACCAGCACCGCGTTCGGCCCGAACCGCCCAGCCCATTCCGGCG
>JALAGW010000254.1 GCA_022712235.1 Brevundimonas sp.
CGCGCGCCGCCTGCATGACGCCCAGGGCCATGTCGTCGTTCAGGGTGAAGATGGCGGTCGGCGGGTCGGCCAGGGACAGCAGGGCATGGCCCGCCTCGACGCCGGATTCGTAGGTATAGGCGCCTTGCCGGTCGTATTCCGGCGGCAGGGCGATGCCGCGTTCCGCCAGGGCGTCGATGAAGCCCTGGCCCCGGACGACCGAGGACCGGAACGAGGCCAGACCGCGCACTAGGGCGATGCGCCGGTGGCCCAGATCGGCCAGATGTTGAGCGGCTTCGGCGGCGCCGATCCAGTCGTTGGTCACGACCATGTTCTGCGGCTCGTCCAGCGTCAGCGAGGCGATGCGGACATAGGGGCAGTCCAGCTCGCGCAGCAGCTCGATCACCGAATCATCTTCGGACACCGAGGGCGGCATGATGACGCCGAACAGGCGCTGACGCTCGATGAAGCCGCGAATGTCCTTGAGCAGGGTGGGGGAGTTACGGCTGCACGGATGGACGACCAGTTCGAAGCCCGATCCCTTCAGCGCGTCCAGGATTCCCTGCTGCATGTTGACGACATAGGTGGGGCTGGGCTGGTCGTAGATCATCCCGACCAGGAAGGACCGGCGGAAGGCCAGGCCGCGCGCCTGCGGATCGGGAATGAAGCCCAGTTCGTCGATGGCGGCCTGAACCCGCTCACGCGTGTCCTCGCGCACGAAGGGCGACTGGTTGATGACGCGCGAAACCGTCTTCTTGGAGACCTCGGCCACACGGGCGACGTCGTTGATTGTGGCGCGCTTTCCCGTCTTCGTCGCCCGCGAATCGTCTTCCGACAACAGCGTTCCCCTTCGTGTCCCTATTCAACCATAAGGCATAGCCTTCGTCGGCGTCGCGCGCCATGGGCTGTTTTAAACGCGGATTGACACCGGTTTCCTAACCCGACCATTATCCGGCGTTTTCCAATGGGGCGTCATTTGACCGACCAGATCATTTCTTCGGAGCGCCACGCATGACGGCGGCTCCCGTTCAGACGCCGGACGCCGATCAGGGCGTCGCCGAGACCTTCGTCAGCGCGCGCCTCGCCGCGCGCGCCGTGCCGGACTATCCGGGCGAGAAGCCCGAGCAGATGGCGCGCTCCTACGCCATCCAGGACGCGGCCATCGCCCTCTATCCCGACCGGGTCGTGGGCTGGAAGGTCGGCGGCGTGCCCCCGGCGCAGCAGCCGGTGCTGGGCATCCACCGCCTGGCGGGCGCCATCTTCGCCGGCAATGTCTGGACCGCCGGCGAGGCCCCGACGCCTCTGCCGGCCATTGAGGGCGGTTTCGCCGCGGTCGAGGCCGAGTTCATCGCCCGCATCGGCGCCGATACGGACCCCGCCAAGACCGACTGGACCGTTGAGGAGGCCGCCGATCAGATCGACGCCGTCTTCATCGGCGTGGAGTTGGCGGGCAGCCCGCTGTCAGCCATCAACGACCTGGGCTCGGCCGTGGTCGCCTCCGACTTCGGCAACAACGGCGGTCTGGTGATCGGACCGGAACTGGCCGATTGGCGCGAGCGCATGGATGTGATCCAGGTCGAGACGGTCATCGACGGCGTCAGCGTCGGCAAGGGCGGCTCGCTGTCCCTGGCCGGCGGCGCGCTGGAATCGGTGCGCTTCCTTCTGGAGCACTGTGCGCGTTGGGGGCGTCCGCTGACGGCGGGGACCTTGATCTCGACGGGCGCTGTCACCGGCGTGCACCGGATTTACGCCGGCAGTGAATCGACGTGCGTTTTCGAGGGCGTGGGAGAAGTCCGCTGCACGGTCGTCAAGGCCGCGCCGCATCCGACGTCAGACTAGTATTTAATCACCGCGCGAACCCGTCCGTCGTTCAGGGCGGTCAAAGAAGACGGGGCGCGCCGAGGAAACCAAAGGGAATGGGTCTCGTACCATGAGTGACGCTTCGAAAGCCGCACCCGCCGGGGAGGGGCCGATCCGCGTGACGGCGCCGCCGGCGGGCAAGTACCGCTGGATCGTGATGTGGCTGCTGTTCGCCGCCATGGTCATCAACTACGTCGATCGTCAGATGATCGGCTTCCTGAAGCCGACGCTGTCGACCGAGTTCGGCTGGTCCGAGACGGACTATGCGGACATCGTCTTCTGGTTCCAGGCCTCCTACGCCGTCTTCTACCTGATCTTCGGTCGGGTGATGGACAAGATCGGCGCGCGCTGGGGCCTGGGGGTCGCCTTCTTCATCTGGCAGATCGGCCACATGATGCACGGCGCGGCCCGCGACCTGTCGCACTTCATCATGGCGCGCATGATCCTGGGCGTCGGCGAGGCCGGCGGCTTCCCCGGCGGCATCAAGGCCGTGGCCGAGTGGTTCCCCAAGAAGGAACGCGCCTTCGCCACCGGCCTGTTCAACGCCGGCACCAATATCGGCGCCATCGTCACGCCCCTGCTGATCCCGGTGCTGGTGCTCAGCTTCGGCTGGCAGATGGCCTTCGTCGTCACCGGTCT
Source organism: Brevundimonas sp. (assembly GCA_022712235.1). Lineage (GTDB taxonomy): Bacteria > Pseudomonadota > Alphaproteobacteria > Caulobacterales > Caulobacteraceae > Brevundimonas. The sequence continues at coordinate 2,479 of JALAGW010000254.1, forward strand.
GCTGGGCCTGATCTGGCTGCCGATCTGGCTGATCGTCTATCGCCGTCCGCGTGAAGTGAAGACGCTGTCCACGGCCGAGCTGGAATGGATCGAGCAGGACCCGGCCGACACGGTCGAGAAGATCGGCTGGAAGA
>JALAGW010000255.1 GCA_022712235.1 Brevundimonas sp.
CCCCGCGCCCCCCCCCCCCCCCCCGGCTCCCCCCCCCCCTCCGGCACCTTCCCCCCCCGCGGGGCGCCCACGCGTTGCCCGGGCTTTTATGCCCCGCCCTCCCTCGTGCCCGCGGGGCGCGCCGCCCGCGTGGATCTGAAGGCGGATCGCCAGCAGGGGCGATTGATCGTGCGTTCCATCCATCTGGAGGAGGAGGCGCCGTCCCATACGCGCGACGCTCTTGAGGCGGAGCTTGACCGCATGGCGGCGTGGCTGGGCCTGGAGGCCGGCGTGATGTCTGAACCGGGCTCCAGGGGAGCGCCACGACCTGGCTCAGGGCCGATGAAGGCCTAGGCGGCGGAACCTTGTCAGAACCCTAGAGTTCCGGTCGTTCCTCCGCTTCGGCGTGAGGCGCGGCCCGGCCTCTTCCGTCCACTGCCCCCCATTGCGACTGAGGCGGCCGGGTCGCTTGCAGACTTGTGCACCTTCCGCCCACCAGATGCGGCCTTCTCTCCAGAGGCGTCGTCCCTTAAGGACGGCCGCTTTCAGCGGGTTGGCGTGTCGTCGCGAGAGACAGGATCGGGTCAGAATGGCGAAATACGAACCTCTCGTTCGGTACCTGCGTCGACAGAAGGCGGCTGAGGTCGACCTGAGTTTTCGTGACATCGAGCGGATCGTCGGCGGCCTGCTTCCCAAGGCGTCGGCCGACCTGAAGTGGTGGCGCGTCGAGGACGGCCCGTCGGCTCCGCCGCAGCAACGCGCCTTTGCGGCGGCGGGATATGTCCCCCAACCGGAGTTGCGCGCCGAACGCGTTCGCTTTGTCCGCTCGGTGCCTCCAGCCGCATCGGCGGACTGACCCGGCCCTCGAGTTCAGGGACTTCGGACGTTCGGTCCAGGGATTTCAAGCCGCCGCCTTCCGCCCTTTCTCGGCATCGGCAGGCATGAGGGGCTCAATGGGGAAGCCCAGGTCCGGATTGCTGCGAACTCTGACGAGCCGCTCTCCATGGTAGAGGCAGATGGTGGAAAAGCCGATCCACTCCGCCATGACGGTTTCCAGCGCATTGATCGCCGAGGTGTCGTCGCTGGCCCCGAGAACCCGGATTTCCCTGGCGGGCACACCGGGCATGTTAACGATGCAAAAATATGAAATCACGCAACTTTCCTCGATCAGGCGCCACTAACGATCGCCGGGGCGAGGGGTTCCGAACGGCGACAATCGGTCCCGCATCCGTTTCACCTTGCCGCATGAGCCTGCCTGGCGCCCTCCGGCGCTCGTCCGCGCTTGCCTGCCGAGGACAAGCCGTTACCAGAGCCGCATGAAACCCTTTCTCGCTTCCCTCGCCGTCGCTGCGCTTCTTTCCGGCTGCGCCAGTGTCCTTCCCGCTCCCTCAGGCAGAGCGCCGCTCAAGGTCGCGAGCTGGAACCTCGAACATCTGGCCGAGATGGACGGCCAGGGATGCAGGCCGCGCGTGGAGGCCGACTACGCCCTCCTGCGCCGTCATGCCGATGCGCTCGGGGCCGATGTGATCGCCCTTCAGGAGGTCGAGAACCGGGCAGCGGCGGAACGGGTTTTCGATCCGGCGAAATATGATGTCGTCATGTCGACCCGCCCGGCGAGCGAACGCGGTCCGGAATGCCGCGGGCTCCCTGGCCGCTACATCCAGAACCAGGCCGTCGGTTTCGCCATCCGCAAGGGCGTCGTCTGGTCCCGCAACGCCGACCTCTCGGCTCTGGCGCTCGGCAATCCCAATCTGCGGTGGGGCGTCGACATCACTGTCGCCGAGGGACGGCCGCTGCGGCTCCTGGCCGTCCATCTGAAGTCCGGATGCAATTCAGGACGCTCCTCGACCGATCCCGACTGCCCTGTGCTGTTCGACCAGCTCCCGGTGCTGGAGACCTGGGTTGATGAGCGGGCGCGGGCGGGGGAGGCCTTCGTGCTCCTTGGCGACTGGAACCGGCGGATGGCGAGTTCGGGCGACGCCTTCTTCGATGGACTTGATGACAGCGACCCGGCTGAAGGGGCGCTCAGCCTGGCCGGCGGAGACCGATCGGCGACCTGCAAGACGCGCTACCGGGAGTTCATCGACTTCATCGTGGTCGGCGTGAAGGCCGCAGCGCGTGTCGAGCCGGGCTCGTTCGAAGAATATGTCTATGACCAGCCCGAAGCCGAGCATCCTTCCGATCACTGCCCCATAGCGGTGCGCATTCAGGGCTGACAGCGACTCCAGTCCTGGCGTGCTGCGGCCGGGTCGCTGTCGGGACGGATAAAGAGGGAAGGGCGCCGGGTTCAGAACGGACCTAGCCCCCGTTCGTTGTCTGCTTCGCGCCGTCAGCGAGGTCAGGATGCCGAACTACACCCTCTACTACTGGGCCGCACCGTTTCGCGGCCAGTTCGTCCGCGCCCTTCTGGCCTATGGCGGCGAGCCCTGGCTCGAGGCCGGCGACGAGGCGACCAGCGCCTTGATGGAAGGCGCGCTGGAAGACATGCCGGTTCCCTTCATGGGGCCTCCGGTCCTGGTCGACCACGCCGCCGGCGTGGCTCTGTCCCAGATGCCGGCGATCCTCCTCTACCTTGGAGACAGGCGCGGGCTCCTGCCGGAAGATCCCGGCAGGCGGGCCTTGTCGATCAAGGTGGTCAACGACGCCAATGACGTGATCGACGACCTCACCCTGGATGGAGGGCGTCAGATGTGGACCGAGGCCCGATGGGCGGCCTTTGTCCCGCGCCTGCGAAAATGGATGGGGTTGTGGGAGGAGCTGGGGCGACGCCACGGCCTCACGCCTCAGTCCGGCTTCCTGCTCGGCGGCCTTGCCCCGGGCGTGGCCGACATCGTCAGCGCGACCCTCTGGTCGACCATGTCGGAGCGCTTTCCGGCTATCGGGGCGATCCTCGACGATGCAGGGCCCATGACCGCGAACCTGGCCCGACGCGTCTCTGACGTTCCGGCGCTGGCCGATCTGGCTGTTCGCGCCCGCCGCGACTATGGCGACCTCTATTGCGGCGGCCAGATCGAACAGTCGCTTCGAAGGGTTCTGGGATCGCAGTAGCCGGCGAGGTCAGGAAAGCTGAGCCTTTGCGCAGGATTTCTGCATTCTGGCCTGTGGTGCGGCGTGAGAGGTTGGGCCGTCTCTTTCGAGAGGCGTTTCCTCCCTTGAAACTGCGGGCCGCCTGGCGGCCCGCGTCTTTCGTGTTCGTCTGGACGGTCTTGGGGTAGCTTCCGGACATGCGTCTCAATCCCCTGTTCGACAATCTGCCGACAACCGTCTTCGAGCGCATGTCGGGGCTCGCGCGTCAGCATGACGCCGTCAATCTGGGGCAGGGCTTCCCGGACGGCCCGGAGCCGGCCGATCTTCTCGATGCAGCGGCGCGTGCTCTGAGGGAGCGGGGCAATCAGTATCCGCCGTCGCGAGGGCTGCCCGAGCTGAGGACCGCGGCGGCGGCCTTCTACAATCGCTTCGACGGATTGGCTCTGACCGCTGAAAACCTGGTGGTGACGTCCGGGGCGACCGAAGCGATCGCGGCGGCCTTGATGGCGGCCATTTCGCCTGGCGACGAAGTGATCATCATCGAGCCGGCCTATGACGCCTATCGCCCGCTGATCGAGCGTGCGGGCGGCGTGGTTCGGGCGGTGTCGCTGGCCCCGCCCGCATGGCGACTGACGGCCGAGGCGCTGGAGGCTGTCGTGACGCCGCGCACCCGGGTGCTGGTCTTCAATAATCCGCTCAATCCCGCGGGGCGCGCCTTTGATGCTGAAGAGGTCGAGGCGGCGGCCTCCGTCTGTCGCCGGCATGATCTGATCGCCGTCAGCGACGAGGTATGGGAGCGGCTGGTCTATGACGACCGCCGGCACATCTCGCTGGCGTCGCGCCCGGGCATGTTCGAGCGGACGCTGAAGATCGGGTCGGCGGGCAAGCTGTTCGGCATGACGGGGTGGAAGGTCGGCTTCATCACGGGGGGCGGGGTGCTGCTGGAGGCTGCGGCCAAGGCGCACCAGTACCTCGCCTTCTCGACGCCGCCTCATCTTCAGGCGGCGGTCGCCGAAAGCCTGGCCTGGCCGGAGGAGCGCTTTGGCGAGCAGGCGGCGGCCCTGGCGCGGTCGCGCGACCATCTGGCGGAGGCCTTGAAAGCTGAAGGCTTCGCGGTCCTGCCGTCAGAGGCGACCTATTTCCTGTGCCTGGACCTGAAGACTTCGGGGGTTTCAACCAGCGCCATGGACTTCGCCGATCGGGCGGTTATCGACTATGGCGTCGCCGGAATTCCGGTCTCGGCCTTCATGGCGGGGGACGCCGGCGACAGCATCCTGCGTCTGTGTTTCGCCAAGCCTGACGCCGTACTCGACGAAGCTGCGCGTCGGCTTGGAAAGGCCCGACGCGGCGACTGACCGGGCGGATCGCGACGACGCGCTGGCGGTCCAGGCGCGCGTCTTCAGGGCGATTTCAACCGTGCGATTTCGGCGGCGATACGTTCCGGCGCGATCTCGCCCGTATGGGCCTTGGCCAACCGACCGTCGGGGTAGAGGAAGAGGGTCACGGGGATGCCGACCGTGCGGTAGTGGCGCTGCGTCGCCATGCCTGGGTCGAGCAGGATGTAATCGAAGGACAGGCCTTCGCGCTTCAGGAAGTCGCCCACCCTTGCGTCGCCTTCGCCCTGATTGATGAGGAGGAAGCGAACCTCGGGATGGGCGCGTTCGGCCTGGGCCAGGGCGGGCATTTCGCGTCTGCAGGGCGCGCACCATGTGGCCCAGAGGTTGATGACGGTCGGCCGTCCGTCGCTTGCCGCCAGATCGACCCGCGTCCCTTCCAGGGTCGCCAGGGTCACCGCCGGAGGGGGCAGGGGCTCGGTGGCGGAGGCCAGATGATGGGCCGTGGTCCACGCCAGGGTCGCGGCCGCGAGAGGCGCGATCGCCCAGGCGCGTTCTCGCCCGCTGCGCAGCAGGAAGATCAGCGACAGTGCGACGATCGGCAGGACCCAGGGCCAGTTGAAGCCGCCCTGCCAGACCGCCAGGGCGCGCAGGGGATCATCGCTGAAATAGGACCACTGGCTGATCACATGGGCCAGCCGCGCGGCGGCCAGGCCGCAGAGGACGACGACCGTGCTCCACAGGTTGAAGCGCGGACTGACGCGGCTGGCCAGCAGGCCAGTTCCGATCAGGAAGACGAAGACCCCGGCCAGGATGGCGAAACGTTCGCCCGAAAGAACGAGGGGACCGAGGGCGATGGCGTCCATGCAAGGGTTCCGGAGGGCGGCTGGGATCTTGCCTCCTATCGGGCCAAGGCGGCGGCGCCCACAGGACCTGAGGTCGCGGACCCGGTCATGACCCGCCAGGCAGCGGCCCGATGTGTGATTGCATGTTCTCTTTTCGTTCTGGTCCTGCTAGGCGTCGCCCATGGGAGAAGCGGCGGTTCGCAAGATCATCCATGTGGACATGGACGCCTTCTTTGCTTCGGTGGAGCAGAGGGACGATCCGGCCCTGCGTGGGCGACCGGTGGCGGTGGGTCACGCCGCTTCTCGCGGCGTCGTAGCCGCCGCCAGCTATGAGGCGCGCAGGTTCGGGGTGCGGTCGGCCATGCCGTCGAGCACCGCCTTGCGCAAGTGCCCGGAACTGATCTTCGCGCCGCCTAGGTTCGAGGTCTATCGCGCGGTCTCGGCCCAGATTCACGCCGTCTTCGCTGACTACACGGACCTGATCGAGCCGCTGTCGCTCGACGAGGCCTATCTCGACGTCACCGCCAACCTCAGGGGGCTGCCGACAGCCACCGCCACCGCCGATGAGATCCGCGCCCGCATCCTGGAAGAGACCGGACTGACGGCCTCGGCCGGGATTTCCTACAACAAGTTCCTGGCCAAGCTGGCGTCGGACCAGCGCAAGCCGAACGGCCAGTTCGTCGTGCCGCCCGGACGAGGCGAGGCCTTTGTCCAGGACCTGCCGGTCAAGCGCTTCCACGGCGTCGGCCCGGTGACGGCGGAGAAGATGACGCGGCTGGGTATCGAAACGGGAGCGGATCTGCGTCGCCAGTCGCTCGCCTTTCTCCAGCATCATTTCGGCAAGTCGGGACCCTGGTACTACGCCATTGCGCGTGGCGAGGATCATCGGCCGGTCAATCCGGACCGTGAACGCAAGTCCAGCGGCTCGGAGACCACCTTCGCCAAAGACCTCGTCGAGCCGGAGGCGATCGAGGCCGGCGTCGAGGAAATGGCCGACGAGGTCTGGGCCTGGTGCGAGAAGGCCGGCACGCTGGGCCGGACCGTGACGGTGAAGGTGAAGTGGGCCGACTTCCAGCAGTCGACGCGCAGCCGATCCTTCGCCGAGCCGGTCGCATCGAAAGCCCGCCTCAGGGAGATCAGCCGCCTGCTGGTGCGGTCGCTCTATCCGCCGGCCAAGGGGATCCGCCTGGTCGGGGTCGCCATCTCCAATCTCGAGAAGGCGACGGCCCAGCCTGCTGCGAACGAACTGGCGCTGTCATGACGGCGGCCCAGGGCGACCTGTTCGGCGATGCGCCTGCCCCGGTGACGAAACCGGACGGCTTCGACTACTGGCCCGGGGTTCTGTCCGCCGACGAGCAGACCGAACTGGCGTGGCAGCTTCAGAGCCTGAGCTTCAAACCCTATGAGCACATGGGCTACCAGGGATTCAGGCGCATCGTCGCCTTTGGCCGGCGCTATGACATGGAGCGGAGCAGGCTGGAGGTCGCGGATCCCTGGCCGGACTTCCTGCAAGTCCTGCTGGCCCGCCTCACGGAGCGGATCGGCCTGGACAGGGGCGACTTCGTTCAGGCTCTCATCAATGAATACGCCCCCGGCGCCGGGATCGGCTGGCACCGCGACCGGCCGGTCTATGGCGAAATCCTCGGCGTCTCCCTGCTGGCGCCCTGCGTCATGCGCCTGCGACAGAGGGACGGGGCGGGCTGGCGTCGGTCAGCGGCGCCGCTGGCGCCAGGATCGGCCTATCGGCTGTCGGGCGAGGCGCGCCGGGAATGGGAGCACTCTATCTCGCCGATGTCGGCGCTGCGCTATTCGATCACCTTCAGGACCCTGGCCTGAGCGGTCAGGCCTGGTAGCCCAGGATCTCGGCCGCCTCGGGGTAACGCTGGGCCAGCCGCGCCGCCCAGTCGGCGCCCATGGATCTGGCGGCCCTGGCCTCGCGCGGCCTGGCCAGAACAAGGCCGGCGGCCTCGCGATGCGCCGGCCAGTCCATGAGAAAACGCATGGCCGCTTCGAAGTCGGGGTGGACGGCGGCATGGGCGAAGGCCCGGTCGAGGGCCTCGACGTCGTCGAAGTCGGGCAGGCGAGCGAGGTAGTCGCGCAGGACCGGGGCTGACAGGTCGCGCTCGAACAGCTCCCAGCGCAGGGCCTGGGCCTCATCACGGCGGCCTTCGGCGTCGAGCAGGTCGATCGAGGCGGCCTCCCAGGCGGGCGTCAGTCGCGGCGCGCCTTCCTTGGGGCTGTGGCCGAAGGTCCAGCGGCGGTTCGACGGGGAGGGGCTGAGCGCGGTCTCAAGCGCCGCCCGAGCCTCGATGACGCGACCGGCGGCGAGAAGACGGCGGGCGATGTCGGCGGCGATATCCGGCGAACCGGCCTGTTCCGGGGTGACCAGAGACAGCCAGAGGTCCAGATCCTCCGCCTTGTCGGCGAGGCGACGGATGAGGTTGCGTCCGGCCGGCGTCTTTCTGGAGGCGGCGTCGAGGCTGGCGAGGAAGCTGCGGGCGAGATTAGGGCTGACGGCGTCGCCGGCCGCGGCGATCCACCGGCCGTAGTCCTGAGGCCGGCGACGAAGGGCGTCGCTTAGCTCGCGGGCGGCGCCTTCGCCCGCCGTTTCGGCCAGGGCGAAGAGGTCGGGCGCGGCCGTCTCGAATCCGACGACCAGTTCGCCCTTGGTGTCCTTCACGCGGGCGGCGAGGCCTGGATAGAGGTCGAACCAGCGCACCAGCACAGCCAGGGCCTCGGCAGGCGCCTCGGGGGCCAGGCGCTCGACGATCATGCGGCGATGCGCCTCGAGATCCTCGATCAGTTCGCCCCGTTTGCGCCAGGACACGCGGGTGCGGGCGGCGGCGAGGGCGGTCAGCCGCTTGTCGATCTCCAGCGCAAGAACCTCAGGACCGGCCTCCGCGGCGAGTTCCAGCCTGAGCCGGCGTTTGAGGTTGGCGTTGCCGGCCCCGGCCTCGATCAGCAGGTCGGCCAGGCGAGGTGCGCCGAGGTGGACAAGGCTGGCTGCGGAAAGCCGGGTCGAGATCCGTGATTGTCGCGCCATGACGTCCTTTGATGCGGGGGCGAAGCTTCGTCCGCGACGTCTTCATAGCACGGAGGGGAAGAGGTCGGTTCCGCTCGCATCGATGGGCGTCTCCCGCGCCGGCCTACCCGGCAGGAGACACCGTGGGCCCTGCCGTGCATTAGAGCGGCTCACGAGGAGGCGCCGACATGCCCAAGGTCAACGACACCGTTCATATCCGTTTTTCCATGCGCGGCATGTCGGGGCCTTTCTGGCAGACCAACGCCACGGTGGCTTCGGTCAGCGGCGCCTCGCTTCTGCTGGACGGGCTGGATCGCCAAGTTCCGGCTGTGGCGTCCGAGTTGAAGCGGGCTGGGGAAGGACGATGGACGCTCGACTGGGAGGTGCGTCGCCGGCCCTGAACGCCGCGCAATGGTAGGCGAGCGCCAAGCTTTGCCGTAAACCAGTGTCGTGGGAGCGACCGACCTCGTTCCCAAAGACGGTTCGACTCGTCTCTCGCCGAGCGGGTCGGACCGTCGCCTCGACGATCCTGAACACGGGTCGATGGCGTTCGGGCTCTGGAGAGTCCACACTGGGCCCATGGAATCAGGGCTCAAGATCGAGAACGGGTGGTCGCGCCGCGGCTATGGCGGGGGCGGCTTCGAGGTCTATCGCGGCAAGGGCCGCCATGCTCGTCGGCTGCAACCCTCGGCGTCCGGCGGCATCCTCTTCAGCCTCTTCATGAGCTGGCTCCGCGGCAAGGCTTGAGCCGCCCGACCGAAATCGGGAAGCGCTTGTGAAAGAGCGCGGCGCCCGAGGAACTTTGAGAGAGCGGCAGGGTTGATAGTCTGATCGCCAGGTGAAAATCAGACGATTGAGGTTAGGATCATCGCTCAGAAACGGGTGAAGCCCAGCCCCCAATGAAAGCCCGACGCGCACCCCGACAGGGGCAACGCCGGGCTTTCGCTGTTTCCGGGCAGCCCTGCATTGGCACGTTCGCGGTATTTGGTCCGCCTGGCTGAACTGCTTCGCTATTGGCGGAGGGCGGACCTTCAACGCGCCCGGCTGACCGTCCGCGAATGTAGGGCCGACGTCAGCGCCCGCCTGCGCGGCGGCGGACGGCTCTTGTCATAGGTGCAGCGCTTTGCGCGGAGGGGTGAGGCCGTCAGGTTCAGTGTTGACGGCAATGTCAAGTAGTGCGCTTTATGGGCCGTGCAATCACAGGTTTTGGAATCCCGTGGTTGTCCTGCTGGCCCGAGCCTCTTGGGTCGACGTGTTTATCCCCTCCTTGACCCGTTCCGGTTTGCCGGAGCGGGTTCTTCTTTTCAGGCGGCAAGGGCGCTCATCAGCCACTGCTTGAACGCCGCCGCGTCAGCGGCAGTCTCGACAGCGTAGTTGTCGCCCTGGGCGTAGAACCATCGGTCGCCGGGCCGCTCTAC
>JALAGW010000256.1 GCA_022712235.1 Brevundimonas sp.
CATGGGGGTGTAGTACCAGAGCACGGGGCGGGTCACCGCCCGTTCCGCGAGAAGGTCATCCAGCAGCTGCCTCACGACGGCGTCCCGGCAAGGCCCCTCGACGCCGTGCGGCAGTCGCGGCGTCGCCACCCGCACGCCCGTGTCCGGGCAGACCCTTACATCGAGGCCGACAGGGGAGCCCGGGTCGGCCGGGAGGGGTTCCTCGAGGAAGATCACCGGCCGGGTCCGGGCGAAACGGGCCATCAGATGCTGGGGCCGCTGGAAGACGAAATCCCACCGCAGATGGGAGAGGCAGACGACGGGATCCCGCCGTGCGTGCGGAAGATCGAGAATGTCGGCGGCGGAGACGGCGGGAGACTGGGTCATGGCGGCTTTCATCAAGGGGACCTTGATCAAATCCTGCGGCCGCCGCCGGTATCCCTGTGTCGGGTCGAGGGCACAGGGCCGCCGCAGAGGCGTCGGTCGATCAGCAGATCCAGGGCGCGGCGCAACGGGGTTTCCGAAACCGTGAAGGTCCAGGCCGCCGACTCCTCGTCGCCGCCGGCCGCCAGGCGCAATCCGCGCCGTTCGCACTCCGCCATGAGCTCGGGGTCCAGGTCCATGCAGGAGATGGCCTGCGCCGGGGCGGCGTCGCCCGGTCGACCGGAGGGCGGCCTGGACGCCGCCGGCGTGTAGAGCAGGCGCTGGGCGCGTCGCCACCAGCCGGGCTCGGTCGCAAGCGCCATGCCCGTGTCCCCGTCCAGGGCCAGATCCCTCACCAGGGCGGCGAGGGCGGTCGCACGGGGCGCGCCTTCCGAGAGGTCGAAGACGCCGGTTTCGTAGCGCCCGTCCGCGCGGGTCAGGAGACTGTCCCAGTCGAAGCTGCCCAGGAGATTCCAGACGGTCACCGCCTCCACCCTGACCCCCGAACGGCGAACCTCCAGAGCCGCGGACCAGCATTCGTGGAGCCAGCGCAACTGCTCCTCGCGGGTGCAGCCGAGGTGGCATTCGGTGACGATGACGGGACTTCGATAGCGGTCCCAGAGCGCTTGCAGGTGGGCCTTCCAACCGGGCGGGGCGGGGTCGAGGACGCGCACCGCCTCCACATCGGCGTAGGCAAGACGGCCGTTTCCGCCATGAAGGGCCGCGGGGTAACGGTCCAGTCGGTGATCCAGAAGGCGATCGCTCGTGAGATAGTGGTTGAGGCCGATCACGGGAGGGCAGGGATCCGCTGAAACGGCGTCCAGGCGAGGGCCGAAGCCCATGCAGGCGAGATGAGGATAGAGATCGTGACCAGGCGTCACCCGTCCGCAGAGGAGGTCCCAGGTCATCAGCCTTCGGCGGTTCTCGTGATCGGCCTGCTCCTGGCAGGGCGGCGTGGCGTAGGTCCGGCCGAAATCCTCGGTCTGGATCAGGCGGGCCTCCGGAATGATCCGGCGAATCTCGCGCATGGAGCCGCGCACGGCGTCGACCTGGTTGAGCAGGGCGAGCCAGAAAGACCGTTCGTCGCGAAGATGGGGATGCCACAGGCCGTAGAGGGCGCTGAAGCGCGCCGTGGTCAGGGGCTCGTTGACCGGGGTCCAGTCCCGGATCCAGGGATAGCGTCGCGCGGCCGCGCCCGCAAAGCGCGCCAGACCGGGCGCGAACTCTGGATCGAGGAGGTCGGTCCAGGCCGGTCCCGACCCGTGATGCACCAGGCCGGCGGTCACCCCCATGCCCAGGGCCCTGATCCGGCCGAGCCTCCGGTCGGCCCAGGTCCAGTCGAGGACGCCGGGGGAAGTCTCCGTTCTCTCCCACAGGAGCGGGTAGCGCAGCGCCTGCAGACCGAGCGCCGCGAACCGGTCCAGGTCCTCCTCCCTGTCCTCATGTCCGCTGAGGACGGTCTGATCGCGAAAGGTCTCGCCGACCCGGTTCAGCGAGCACTCGTGACCACCCCAGATTTCAAGGGGCGGCTGTTCAGGCGACATGGGCGCGGGCGGCGGCCGGGCCGAAGCGGGGGGCCAGGCGCCAGGCGAGGGCGGTCCTGATGATGGCGTCGATGTCCGTGAAGGCTGGCGACCAGTCCAGGCGACGCCGCGCCAGGCCAGGATCCGCCACGAGGACGGGGGGATCCCCGGCGCGCCGCGGCGCGGCCTCCCAGGGCACGGGGCGGCCCGTCGTCCGCTCGACCGCGGCGATGATCTCCAGCACGGACAGGCCCCGGCCCAGTCCGAGGTTCATCGCCAGGAAGCCGGCTTCCCCGGTCGGAACCGTCAAGGCGGCGACATGGGCCTGCGCAAGGTCGGCCACATGGATGAAGTCCCGCACGCAGGCGCCGTCGGGCGTCGGGAAGTCCAGGCCGAAGAGCTTGAGGGGAGGGCCGAGTCCCAGCGCGGCTTCAAGGGCCAGGGGAATGAGGTGGCTCTCGGGCTGGTGAGCCTCGCCGAGTTCTCCCTCCGGGTCCGCGCCCGAAGCGTTGAAATAGCGCAGGGCTACGCCTTCCACGCCGTGGGCGCGGGCATGGGCGGCGATCAGGCGTTCTGCGGCCAGCTTGCTGTCGCCATAGGGATTGACGGGACAAGCGGCCGCCGTTTCGTCCAGCAGCGCGGATCCGGCCTGGCCATAGACGGCGGCGGTGGAGGAGAAGACGATCCGCCGCACGCCATGGGCGCGCATGGCGGCCAGGACCGAGGCGACGCCGTTGAGGTTGACGTCCCAGAAGGCCGCCGGATCCTCGACGGATCGACCCACCTCGATCAGGCCGGCGAAGTGGATCACGCCCTGTACGGCGTGCCGTTTCATGCAGGCGCCGAGGGCGGCGCTGTCGCGCACGTCTCCCGTCACCAGCGGACCGTATCTGACGGCGTCGCGATGGCCGTTGCTCAGGTCGTCGAAGACCACGGGTTCGAAGCCGGCGGCCGCGAGCGCCTTGCAGGCGTGGGAGCCGATATAGCCGGCGCCGCCCGTCACCAGTATGGTTTTCATCAGAGACCTCCGTTGCCGGAGGTGAAGGGGCGAGCCCGCCCGATGTTGCCAGTGTCCGATCCACGACTTGGGTCCGAGCTCGCCCGAGCGCGGAGGAACGGCGCCGACAAAATGGTCGAGAACCGCTGGCGCCGCGATCTAGGTCCGGGTCGAGGCCGCCGTGGAACGGGTGTCGCCGCCCGCGTTCTGACCGGCGCGGAAGATCTTGATGGGCTTCTTCTCCTCCAGACCGTCGGTGCGTCCGTCGGTCCGGGCCGGCGCGGTCACCGTCGGGTCGGTGTTTTCCTCGGGGTCGGGCCGGGGCGGCTTGTCGGGGTTTCGGGTCATGGCGTCCTCGCGAGCGGTCTTGAGGTCAACCTTTCCCGGACCGGCGGGTTCCCGCCGCGCGGACCTCATGCGGCCGCTGGAATGAGCGGCCCGCAGACCGCGCTGAGATTGGCCGCCTGGACGAGACCCGGCAGGTCCTGCAGCAGGGTGCGTCCCGTCCGATAGTCGACGAGGACGTTGCGCCGGAGCTGCTGGAGCGTGCGGTTCATGTGGACCGCGCTCAGGCCGAGGATGTCGGCGAGCACGTCCTGGGTCAGGGGAAGATGGAGGGCGCCGCCGTGCGCCGTTCCCAGGCGGATTTGCCGTTCGTGCAATTCCAGCAGCAGGTGGGCCGTGCGTTCGTAGGCGTTGAGGCGGCCGAGCCGGACGACCTGGCGCGCCATGCGCAGCCGCTCGGCCGTCCGGCAGCGCCGCCAGGCCTCGCTCAGGGGGGAGGCGGGGGCGCCGGGTTCAGAAAGCGTGGTCCAGAAGGCGGTGGCGTCCACCGTGACGACA
>JALAGW010000257.1 GCA_022712235.1 Brevundimonas sp.
GCGTTTGTCTGCGGACAACTGCAGACGGCGTAAAGCCAACCCATTCCAATAAGACAAAAGCCCCCGGTCCATACGGCCGGGGGCTTTTTTTGCGCCCGAGCCTCCCACCGCTCACCCCGGCGGACGCCGGGGCCCAGTGAGAACTGCAAGCGCCGCGCACCTAACTAAAGCACTGGATCCCGGCGTCCGCCGGGATGAGCGGGCATGAAGGGTTTCAGCCAAAAAAGGCCCCGGTCGCGTGACCGGGGCCTTCTTCATTTCAGACGGTCGCCGGGATCAGCGCAGGCCGCCGTTCTCCGTCTCATTGTAGAATTTCGACAGATCGACGTGCAGTTGCTCCAGCGCCGGGCGGGCCGTGTACATCATGTGTCCGCCTTCATAGTAGGTGAACTCCAGATTCCTCCGCAGATGCGGCTCCAACATCATCTGAGCCAGGTCGTATTCGGTGGAGAAGAAGGGCGTGGCGGCGTCGTAATAGCCGTTCAGCGCCAGTACTTTCAGATGCGGATTGCGCCGCATCGTCGTGGCCAGGTCGACCGCCGTATTCGGCGTAGTCTGCGGCCCGCCCACCGGCGGGCGGTGGCTCCAGTTCCAGTTGAAGCCCGGCAAGCCGCGCGCCGACTGACGATAGTCCATGTCCGTCCGGTAGTTCAGCGTATTGGCGATGTAGTCGTTGAAGACGCCGAAATAGGCCCCGGTGATGGCGCTGCTCGACGGGTCTTCCTCCGGCGCACCGCCCACGGCGTCGGCGTCCATGCCCAGATAGCGGGTGTCCAGACGGCCGATGGTCTCGCGCCGATCCCGCAGCAACTCCTTGCGGAACGGCGACAGCTCGACCCGCAGATTGGCGTTGTCGATGAAGGTCGGCGAAACGCCGATCAGTTCGCTCATCTGCTGCGCGATCTGGGCGCGCTCGGCGTCCGAGATCATGTGCCCCTTGGCCAAGGCCGCTGCATAGGGCCCCATGGCGAAGTCGCGGGCGCGCTGGACGTGAGCCTCAACCGTAGCCGGACGGCTCGGCACCTTGTTGTGATACCAGGCCGTCGCCGCATAGGTCGGCAGCAGGGTGATGAAGTTCTGGGCATAGCCCGGCTGGCGCACGCCGTAGTTCATGATCGACGACAGCAGGATGACGCCGTTCAGCGACATGCCGCGACTTTCCAGCTGATGCGCCACGGCCCCGGTGCGCAGGGTGCCGTAGCTTTCGCCCAGCACATACTTGGGGCTGGACCAGCGGTTGAACTTGCTCGTGTAGCGCATGATGGCGCGCGTGAAGGCGTCGGCGTCCTGATCCACGCCCCAGAAGGCGGAGCCCGGCGTCTCGGCCAGCGGGCGCGAATAGCCGGCGCCGACCATGTCGATGAAGACCAGGTCGGTCTTGTCCAGCAAGGTCATGTCGTTGGGGCCGACGTTGAACGGCGCCGGGCGCTCGACCACCGGATCATCCGTCAGCACCCGCACCGGCCCGAAGGCGCCCATATGCAGCCAGACCGTCGGCGAGCCCGGCCCGCCGTTGTAGAGATAGGTCACCGGACGCCGTCCGACCGGCTGCCCGTCCAGGGTGTAGGCGACGTAAAAGAGGCTGGCCGTCGGCATCCCGGCGTCGTCGCGAATGGTCAGGGTGCCGGCCGTGGCCTTGTAGCGCATGGTCCGGCCGTGGGCGGTGATCGAATGGCTGGTCGTCACCTCCTTTTCTTCCGGCGTGGCCCGCGCCCAGTTACGCTCCACCTGTTCGGCATTGGCGTTGCGCAGACGATCAGCGGCCGAACGGACCGGACCAGAGCCGCCGCTGGACGCTTCCTGGGCCATGGAAACCATCGGCACAGCCAGGATCGCCGTCGCGCAGACAGCGGTCAGCAGATGACGCATCGTGAAACTCCCCCTCACGCGCCGGACAGCCCGGCGCCGGGACGCTAGCGCCAAGCCTGCCCCTACGGCAACGGACTTTATAACGGCGCGATTCTTGACATGGGCTTGCCAAGCGACGCCGACAGCCGCATCCCTCGCCTCCTCCCCATTCCGACACGCTCGAGCCGCCGCCATGCCGACCGAAAACGCCCAGCCCAAGACGCGCGTGGCCGTGCTGATCTCCGGCTCCGGCACCAACATGGCCTCGCTGATCGCGGCGGGTCAGGCGGCGGACGCCCCCTATGAGGTCGTGGTCGTCGTCTCCAACATCGCCGACGTGGCGGGGCTGGAAAAAGCCTGCGCCGCCGGGATCGAGGCCCTGACGGTCGAGCACAAGACGTTCGGCAAGGACCGTGAGGCGCACGAACGCGCCATCGACGCCCTGCTGGTGGAACGCAAGGTCGAGGTCATAGCCTTGGCCGGCTACATGCGGCTGCTGACGCCCTGGCTGGTGCAGAAATGGGCGGGACGGATGCTGAACATCCATCCTTCGCTCCTGCCCCTCTATCCCGGTTTGAACACCCACGCCCGCGCCATCGAGGCCGGCGACCTTGAAGCGGGCTGCACCGTCCACGTCGTCACCGAAGGCGTCGATGAAGGCCCCGTCCTGGGTCAGGCTCGCGTGCCGATCCTGCCCGGCGACACGCCTGACGCCCTGGCCGAACGGGTCAAGGCGGCGGAACACACGCTGTATCCGCAGACGCTGGCCGCCTTCGTCACACGCCAGAGCCAGGCCCAACCTTAACGATTTTTAATGCGACAGGCGGTCGCAGGGGGGAGCAGGTTCCCGGCCAGGTTCGGCCCGGCCCCGTCGGAGACCGTTCGCCTGTTCCACATGGGAAGACCCGATGTCCAAGACCCGCCTGATGGGCGCCGCCGGCCTGGCGCTCGCCTTCGCGCTCTCCGCCCAAGCCGCCTCGGCCCAGAACGCCCACGCCGGCCATGCCCCGGCCGCCACTGCGAACGCCCCGCAGATCCATCCCTGGGGCTTTGACCTGAACGGTCGCGATCTGGCGGTGAAACCGGGCGACGACTTCAACGAATACGCCAACGGAACCTATCTGCGGGACACCGAGATTCCCGCGGACAAGGCCCGCTTCGGCCCGTTCGACGTCCTGTATGAAAACGCCCAAAGCCAGCTGAAGTCGATCATCGAGGCCAGCGCCGCCAACCCGACCAACGCCAATGCGCAGAAGGTCGGCGCCCTCTACGCCAGCTTCATGGACGAAGCCCGCGTCAACCAGTTGGGCGCCCAGCCGCTCGCCGCTGATCTGGCCGCCGTGCGCGCCGTCTCCGACCACAGCGGCATGGCCCGTCTGATGGGCGAAAGCCACGCCGGTTTCGGCGGCTCCCTGTTCGGCATCGACGTGTTCGAGGACCTGCAGAACCCCGACCTCAACTCGGCCTACATGGGCCAGGGCGGCCTCGGCCTGCCCGACCGCGACTACTACCTGAAGGCCGACTTCGCCCCTCAGCGCGAGGCCTATGTCGCCTATGTCACCCGCGCCCTGACCGCCGCCGGCTGGTCGAACCCGACCCAGGCCGCCGCCGACATCCTGGCCTTCGAAACCAAAGTGGCCGAGAAGCACTGGACCACGGTCGAGCGGCGCCAGATCGACAAGATCTACAACCCGGCCCCGACCGCCGATCTGGCCAAGCTGGCCCCCGGCTTTGACTGGACCGCCTTCCTGCAAGGCGCCCAGATCGCCAATGTGCCGACCATCGTCCTGATGGAAAACACCGCCATCCCCGGCATAGCCCAGGTCTTCGCCGACACTTCACTGGACACGCTGAAGGCGTGGGAAGCCTTCCAGATCATTGACCAGGCCGGCCCCTACCTGTCCGACGCCTTCGTCGATTCCCGCTTCGAGTTCCGAGGCAAGACCCTGCGCGGTCAGCCCGAAAACCGTCCACGCTGGAACCGCGGCGTCGCCCTGGTCGACGGCCAGCTGGGCGAGGTGCTGGGCCAGGAGTACGTCCGCCTGCACTTCCCCGCCTCGTCCAAGACGCAGATGGAGCAGTTGGTCGCCAACCTCAGCGCCGCCATGACCGAGCGCCTGAAAAACCTCGACTGGATGAGCGAGGCAACGCGTGAGCAGGCCCTGCTCAAGATGTCCAAGTTCGGCGTGAAGATCGGCTATGCGGACAAGTGGCGCAGCTATGACGGGCTGGAGCTGTCGGCAACCGACCTCTATGGCAATGTCGAACGCGCCTCGGCCTTCGACTGGGCCTGGAAGCGCGGCAAGATCGGCCAGCCGGTTGATCCGCTGGAATGGGGCATGACGCCCCAGACGGTGAACGCCTACTACAACCCGCCGCGCAACGAGATCGTCTTCCCGGCCGCCATCCTGCAGCCGCCCTTCTTCGATCCGAACGCAGATGCAGCCGTGAACTACGGCGGCATCGGCGCCGTCATCGGCCACGAGATCACCCACGGTTTCGACGATCAGGGCCGCAAGTCTGACGCCAACGGCGTTCTGCGTGACTGGTGGACGCCGGAAGACGCCGCCCGCTTCGAGGAACGCGCCAAGGTCCTGGGCGCCATCTACGACGCCCAGGAGCCCATTCCCGGCACCCATATCAACGGCGACCTGACCATGGGCGAGAACATCGCCGACCTGGGCGGTCTGCTGATGGCGCTGGACGCCTATCACCGCAGCCTGAACGGCCAGCCGGCCCCGGTCATCGACGGCCTGACGGGCGACCAGCGCGTCTTCCTCGGCTGGGCCCAGGTCTGGCGCGAGAAGTCGCGTGAGGCGGCGCTGAAGGAGCAGCTGACCACCGACCCGCACTCGCCGGGCATGGCGCGCGCCTCGACCCCGCCGCGCAACATCGACGCCTGGTATGCGGCCTTCGGCGTGACCCCGGATCAGGCGCAATACATCGCCCCGGAAAGCCGCGCCCGCATCTGGTAAAGGGCGTCCGGCGACGGACAAGCGAAAGGGCGTCGGCTTCGCGGCCGACGCCCTTTTTCATGCCTGACGGCGAAGACCTAGTGAGGCTTCTTCGGCGTGGTGGCGGCGCCCGCGACGGCGCCGATGGCAGCCCCGGCCACCGTGGCCCCGGTGTTGCCGCCGATCGCCTGTCCGGCGACAGCCCCGCCGATGGCGCCCGTAGCGGCCCGTTGTTCCGTGGTCGTGCCGCAAGCGGCCAACAGGCCCACGACGCCGACGACAGGAGCCAGTTTGAGGATCGTCTTCATGGCGGTCTTCCCTTGATGGCTGAACAGGTAACAGGACCGTGAAAACGAAACGGCCCGCCTCCGGTTCCGGAAGCGGGCCGTCTTTATGCGCTCGTCAGGCTGCGTCGGGTCGAAAGGGCAAAGCCTTTTGACCGCAGCCCAAAGCCCTTAGCCGACGATGTCGGCGTCGGTGAAGAACTGGGCGATTTCGATGCCGGCGTTTTCCAGCGAGTCCGAACCGTGGACCGAGTTCTCGCCGATCGACAGGGCGAACAGCTTGCGGATGGTGCCTTCAGCGGCGTCGTTCGGGTTCGTGGCGCCCATGACTTCGCGGTACTTGGCGACGGCGTTGTCGCCTTCCAGCACCTGGACGACGACCGGCTCAGCGATCATCTGGCCGACCAGTTCGCCATAGAAGGGACGCTCGGCGTGCACTTCGTAGAACTTCTTGGCTTGGGCTTCGGTCAGCTTGATGCGGCGTTGGCCGACGATGCGCAGGCCGGCGCCTTCGATCACGGCGTTGATGGCGCCCGTCAGGTTGCGGCGCGTGGCGTCGGGCTTGATGATCGAGAAGGTGCGTTCGGTCATGGGAAGTGACTTCTTGTTTGGGAGTTTGAGGGTCGGCGGCTTATAGCGAGCGCCACTCATCTTTCCAATATCCCCCGCGCGTAAGCCTTTTTTCTCCCGGTTCCGATGCTGCAGATCAAAAACCTGACCTACAACGCCTGGGGCCGCGAGTTCCTTGACGACGCCTCCGTCAGCCTGCCTCCGGGCTCCAAGGTCGGCCTGGTCGGCCGCAACGGCATCGGCAAGTCGACCCTGTTCAAGCTGATCCTGGGCGAACTGGCCGCCAACGGCGACGAAATCTCCCTGCCCAAGACCGCCCGTATCGGCTCGGTCGATCAGGAACACCCCGCCACGCCCGTCAGCGTTCTGGACACCATTCTGGAAGCTGACGTCGAGCGTCACGACCTGCTGACCCGGCTGGAAACCGCCGAGCCGGAGGAAATGGGCGAGATCTGGGGCCGCCTGATCGAGATCGACGCCGACAGCGCCCCGTCGCGCGCCTCGGAAATCCTGGTCGGCCTGGGCTTCAGCCAGGACGACATGCAGCGCCCGATGGCCGAGTTCTCGGGCGGCTGGCGGATGCGTGTGGCCCTGGCCGCCGCCCTGTTCGCCGAGCCGGACATGCTGCTGCTCGACGAACCGACCAACTACCTCGATCTGGAAGGCGCCCTGTGGCTGGAGCAGCGGCTGAAACGCTATCCGCACACGGCCCTGATCATCAGCCACGACCGCGAGCTGCTGAACGGCGTCTGCACCCACATCCTGCAGCTGTCGAACCGCAAGCTGGACCTCTACACCGGCAACTACGACACCTTCGAAAAGACGCGGGCCGAGAAGCTGCGTCTGATGGAAGCCAACAAGTCCAGGCAGGACGCCGAGCGCGCCCACCTGCAGAAGTTCATCGACCGCTTCAAGGCCAAGGCCTCAAAAGCCACCCAGGCCCAGTCGCGCGTCAAGCGGCTGGAGAAGATGCAGCGCATCGAACTGCCGCCGGAAGAGCGCGTCGCCCCCTTCACCCTGCCCTCGCCGGAACGTCCCCTGCCCCCGCCGCTGATCCGGCTGGAGAAGGCCAACGTCGGCTATGAGCCGGGCAAGCCGATCCTGAAGAACCTGAACCTGCGGATGGACCTGGACGACCGCATCGGTCTGCTGGGCGTCAACGGGGCGGGCAAGTCGACCTTCGCCAAGCTGATCGCCAAGGCCCTGACCATCGAGACGGGCGAGTTCCACCGCGACGGCAAGATGCGCGTGGGCTGGTTCCACCAGCACCAGATCGAGGCGATGGACCCGACCGACACGCC